>JAGOMP010000082.1 GCA_017993505.1 Planctomycetota bacterium | reverse complement strand
TAATAAGCCCTATTTTTCTAATCTTTTGCATCATATTACCTTTATGGTTATTCATTCTTACTGTACTATTATTGATCATGATAAATTCCTTTGTTTATTATATTATTATTGATCATGATAAATGTTTTTGTTTATTACCCTATTTTCAACTTCAAACATGCCTTTTTATTTTCTTCAATTGTGGCAATAGATTGAGCAACATAGCATATTGTGCCCGCTCCCATGGTTAATATGGAGTCATTTTCAACAAGATTATCTTGTAAGTATTGTATAATGGCGTCCATAGAACCAATATAATGGGCATTTTGTCCATTTTTTCGAATTTCTTCTACAAGTGTTTTTGCATGAATTTTCTCTTTATCTTGAGCAGAATCACGTGCAAAAAAGATGTCACTAATAATAATTTCATCAACATGAGAGAAGGAAGTTGCTAATTCTTTCAAAAAAAGTGCAGTACGACTTGCTTGATGAGGTTGAAAAATGCAATATTTTTTATGAAAAGAGCCTAATTCTTGCCAAGCTTGTAATGTTGCTTGTATTTCTGTAGGATGGTGAGCATAATCATCAATAATTGTAATTGGTTTTTCAGATAAAATATCAAAGCGTCGTTCGATTCCTTGGTAATTGAATATAGCACGTTGCATAGTTGCAATAGGAATATTTAATGAATGACCAGTTGCAATGACAGGCAATGTATTTTCAATATTATGAAGACCTAGCAATTGTATACGAAATGTACCTATTTCTCGCTCTTTATAAAACACTGTAAATTGGTTATGGTTTTCTAACTGCTGTATGTTTTTGACTTGCCAATCTGCTTTTGTATAAAGACTATATGTTTCTATAGAGCAAGGATAATTATTGGGTAAATATGTTTTAGCCTTAGCTTCAATAATGAGTTTGCCTTGTTTTGGTATTAATGTGGCATAATCATGAAATGCTTGGATTATATTTGCAAATGTTTTGTAATAATCTAAATGATCTGGTTCAATATTTGTGATAATGCCAATATAAGGGTGTAAATTTAGGAAAGAATGGTCATATTCGCAAGCTTCTGCAATAAAATAATTACTTTGTCCTTTTCTAGAATTAGTATGGAATTCTTTGAGAATAGCACCTACGATAAAACTAGGATCTAATTCTGCTTGGTATAATAAAGAAGCAAGCATACCACTTACTGTGCTTTTTCCATGTGTGCCAGCAACTGTAATTCCCTGTTTATTTTCCATAAGTTTGCCAAGAAATTGTGCATATTTTATAACAGGAAGATTTCGTCTGCGTGCTTCTTGTAATTCTGGATTTTGTTCTTGAATAGCAGCGGAAATAACAACAAGTTCTGTATTTGCAGGGATATTTTCCGCTCTGTGTCCTTGTTGAATCAATGCTCCATGTTGAATGAATTGTCGTGATTTTTCGCCTGGATGTAAATCAGAACCACTAATTTGAATATTAGACTCAAGCAAAATATGAGCTGCGGCACTCATTCCAGTTCCTTCAATTCCTATAAAGTGGATGTGGTTCATGAAATTCATTATTGGCTCCTATTCTTATAAATTTGATAAATAAGATGCTAAATTTTGTGCAATGTCGTATGCAGCATTGCGTTGCCCTATTTTTTTTGCATTCATAGATAAAACATACATACGGGAGGGTGTATTTAAAAATTCTTGAATGATATGTAACACGTTTTCTTTCGTAAATATATCTTCAGTATATACTATAGCAGCATTTTTATTTTTCATTTCATTAGCATTGTGGAGTTGATGTTCATCCGCAGCATTTTTCCATGGAATGAGAATGCTTGGTATTCCAATGGATTTGATTTCTGCAAGACTAGCACCACCAGCACGTGCAATGACAATGTCGGCTTTTTCGTATAATTCTGGCATATTGTGATAAAAAGACAAGACAGTAGCAGAAATTTGATGATCATTGTATGCTTGTTGGACTGTCTCTATATTTTTGCCACAAAGATGAATAAAATGGAGCTTATTTGCCAAATCTTTTAACAGTGGAAGTGTCTCACAAATCGTTGTATTAATGCAACCAGACCCTAAACTTCCGCCCATAACAAGAATCGTAAGATTCGTTTTATTGTGATAATCTTCTGGTTGTTTTTCTGGTAAATCTGTTCGGATGGGAATGCCAATAGCCTCTATTTTATTGTCTGGTAAACCGTCCACTTGCCATGGTGTATAAATTTTTGTAGAAATTTTAGCAAGTGCTTTGATAGTTTTTCCTGCAATCTTATTACTTTCTAATGCGAAGATAGGAATGTTTTTCCAATATCCATAATATCCTGCACTAAGAGATGCATAACCACCTAAGGCAATGACAAGATTCGGAGAATGTTTTTTAAAAAGACGATGCGTTTGCCATAAAGAACGAATGCAATGAAATGGAAATTTACAAAGTGCTTGTAAGGAATGTGAAAATGATGTCATGGAATTAATATAGTATGGATATGGTGTGGCTGCTAAAATTTCTTTATCTATAGGTTTTCCTGGGACAAAAAAAATAATCTCTGCTTGAGGATATATTCTTTTTAGTTCATTAGCTAAACAAATTCCAGGAATAGTATGTCCTCCTGTTCCACCACCAGCAAATAAAATTGTTATCTTTTCCATAATATCACTCAAATATTTTAATGATTTGGTCATGTTTTAAAATATAAGTATATTTTTTATAAAAATTATCTAAAAAATATACTTATATTATTGTATTCCTTGATATATGTCAAGTATTTTTTTAAAAAAAATGAAAAAGAATGATATTTTTTTATATAAAAAATAAATCCCTCTTGAACGAGGGATTTATTTTATCGATATACTATACATAAATATAGAGATATAGATATACTATACACTTTCTTCTAAAATTTATTAATCAATATACTACACATTTTCTTTTAAAATTTATTGATCAATATACTATATATTTTCTTTTAAAATTTATTAATAAATATATTATACATTTCCTTCTAAAATTTTTTGTTTAAGTGTTTCATAAATTTTCTGTTTTGGTATTTTGAGTAAAAGTTGTTCTTTTAATGTTTTGATAAGATTATATTGCAATTCTAATGGTGGTTCTTCTAACTGATATTTCAGTGCTAAGCAACGACGAATTTCTTCGCTACGTTTTCCTTCAAACAAGGAAAAGGAATTCAAAAGTAAAATAGAAGGTTCAAATATATAATTAGAGAAAAGCCATTGAAAAAGAGTACTCGGTTTTGCTGAATGAAGAGAATTTTGAAACATTTCTACAATTTTATCTTTTTGTTCTTTAGAAAATGTAGCAAGTTCATTATATGCATACTGCACTATGGAAATATTAATAGATTTTTGAAAACGACATTTCCATAATTCTAGCAATACAATATTGCTTAATTCTCTACTATCTTTTGCAACAATAATTTGTTCTATAAATTCTGTTTCTGGCAAAGTGCGTAAAGAAAAAGGAAGCGATTTTCTTGCTTGCCAATATAAATTTGTCCACTCTTTTGTTTGAAAATTTTGATGAGATTGATTGCAAAGAGCTTGGTTTATTTTTTCTTCAGATTCAGTCAGACAAAAATCATCTACAAATTTTTTTGCATTTTTAAATGTATCTGATTTTCGTTCTTGCAAAATGGCTAAAAGTTGATTCTGCTTTTCTTCACTAATATTCACATTTCGACATTTTTGAAGAAGACTACGAATTTCAGAAAAATTCGGCAAAGGTTCTAATGCAAAAAAAGATAAAAAAAGATCGCTCTCTTTTTGCAATTCTGGATATACGCAATGTAAAAATGTATTCTTTTGTTCAAAAAATTTAGACCAAGACCATATATTTTCTTGTTCTTCTTCTTGCAATATCCAACGAGCAATATTTAAATAATCTTGAAAAAGTTTGATTTTTTCATTCCAAGATTCTATAACTTGTTTTCCTAATGTTTCTATATTGGATACAGACGATAACAACATTAAGTTATCCATCATTTTAACATAGCTAGGATATAAATTTTTCACTTCCCTATATTTTTCTTCTAATCGTCTTACTTCATTTTCCACTTGCATTAATAAAATACGACGCCGCATCCCCTGGTTCATTTCTTGCTTAGTTTGTGAAATTTCTATTTGATAATTTAAAAATTCTACAAGAACACTGCCTCGAAAAGACGGAGATAAAACCTCTAAAGGGAAAATATTAACAAAACGCTGATCTAGGCTAGAAGGAGTTAATTTTTGGATATTAGCATATCCAATATTTTTTAAATCACTTAAAACAGACGGAATTTCTTGAAATTGGCGAGTATAAAATTGTAAATCTTTATATATTTGGATCGCAATTTGATTTTCTTGTAAAAAATCATTGGATAACAACAAACCATTTTCATAAAAGCAAGACATTAATAACCCTAATGCTTTTCTTTCTTCAACACCTAAGGATATGGGCATATTTTTTTCTTTAGAAATAAAACGTAGGATGCGCATATACAAGTAATCTTTCTTCCAAACATTATCGATATCTAAGTCTTCTTTATTAAATAAAGGTGTACTTTGAAATTCAAGAGATTGTAGATCTATTTTCTTTCGCATAGTGACAAAAGCACTTTCGCTGACATTTAAATATCCATAATATTTTTTGCAAATGTTATCTACTTTATCTAATATGTTATATACACTCACATATTGAAGGAGTTTTTGCCCAAAAGAAAATTTCGAAATATATTCTTCTTGTGCTTGTATCTGACGCATTAACAATAAAATAGAGGAATTTTTTGGAATAATTCGACTAAAAGTAGACATTTTTTGAAATAAATATTCTAATGGATTTTGTTCCTCTTCTATAGTTGCAAAAAAATAATGACAACCAATAAATTGATACAAATATTGTGCTTGTTTTTCTAAAGTAGTCATCATTCTATATAGCCAAGAAAGTTTCACATATAACGAAGAATCTTTATTTGGAAGAACTATATAATTCCCTAAATGAGAACTATGTTGTTCATAATGATTCTCTACATGCTCAGAAGATTCACCATCTACATGCTCTGCAGATTCATTATTACCTTGCTCGGCAGTCTCACCTTCTACTTGCTCTGGGGATGTATCATTAACTTGTGCGGCAGTCTCACCTTCTACTTGCTCTGGGGATGTATCATTAACTTGTGCGGCAGTCTCACCTTCTACTTGCTCTGGGGCTGTATCATTAACTTGCTCGGCAGTTTCACTTTCTACTTGCTCTGGGGATGTATCATTAACTTGCTCGGCAGTTTCACTATCAACATGCTCTGGGGATGTATCATTAACTTGTGCGGCAGTCTCACCTTCTACTTGCTCTGGGGATGTATCATTAACTTGTGCGGCAGTCTCACCTTCTACTTGCTCTGGGGCTGTATCATTAACTTGCTCGGCAGTTTCACCTTCTACTTGCTCTGGGGCTGTATCATTAACTTGCTCGGCAGTTTCACCTTCTACTTGCTCTGGGGATGTATCATTAACTTGTGCGGCAGTCTCACCTTCTACTTGCTCTGGGGATGTATCATTAACTTGTGCGGCAGTTTCACTATCAAAATGCTCTGGGGATTCACCATTAATTTGCTTAGCAGTCTCACTATCAAAATGCTCTGGGAAAAAACCACTATGGGAAAGCTGTTCTAACATTTCTTCCATGGAATCATTGCATGATTTCCAAGAACTTGCATCCAATATACAAGGAAATTGAATGGAAACACACTTTTCATTGCAAGAATCTACACAACGTTGCATAGCAGTTTGAAAAATATCTAAAGCATTTTGTAATAAAGCAAGCTCAGCCCATGGAAATTTAGATGAACAAGAAGCTAAAGTCTCAATATGATGCCATTGGTCTTTTTCAGAAGTTTTTAAAAAATGTTTCCAATTAAATTCTACATTTTCTAAAGTTTGAAATACAGTATTTACTGAAATAAATGTATCGCCAATCAAATCATAAAATGGATGCAAACAAATATTTTTTTCTGCCTCATGATAATATGCTTCCCAAGTTTGTTTTTGACAAATATCTTTATGTAAAAACATCCTAGACAATTCTTGATGAATGACAGTACCAATTCTTGTTTCTATAGAAGTCATCTTACTGTGCTGTAAAATATTCTTAATTTCTTGACTATCTGTTGAAGACAACCATCCTACTTGACAAGCAAAATCAAGGACATCTTTCCAATGATACTTTTTAGCTGTATACAACATAAAATAACGAGATAAAAAAAACAATTCTGTAGAAATGAGTGAATTATTCGATTCATTTTCTATTCCAAGAACATAATTCCAAACACGATTTCGTAAATCTACTAACAAAGAAATAACGTCATTTAATATTGTTATATCTTCTATACTTTCTGATAAAACATGAGTTAATTTTGTAGAAACATGTTCCCATTTTTCAAGGATATATACTTGGTCTTTACAAATATAATCCATGCATTCTTTGTCTAGCCAAACAAACGTTGCAACTTTTTCTAAACATTTTCGAACATTCGTAGCAAAATAACGAATTTCCAAAGGAGAAAAATATTGAGAAACATCGTGTACGCCCAAGATATTTAAATTGTGTAAAATTTGTCGTCGAATTTGAACATTTTCTTGTTCCTGTGCAAACCAAGTTTGTAAATTTGGGAAAAATACATCCATCAAAGTTAAACAAACTTCAGGCGATATACCACGTTTGATAGCTAAATATGATTCTGACTTATCTTCCTCTAAAATAATCGTATCCTCTTTTAAAATTACTTGCCAAGAAGAATTGCCTATAATTTTTTTCCCAAGATGAACTACAATTTTTGATTGCATTTCTTCATCTAATACAGATACAGCACAATAACCTGTTAAACAAAGACCAATTAAAAACGAAAATCGACGGAATGCTACTTCCACCCCTAAATTATTCTCACCAAATAAAAACTCTACATTATCATTTGATAAATGGAACGATTGAAAATAATAATCTGAATCTTTTTGATACAACAACACATCTAAAAAATCAAAAAATATACGTTCATGGTATCCTTGAAAATTCTGTAATAAAGCACGATTTAAATCAGTTCCACGCAAACGATCTACAGACCGACCAGACAACATGCGAACAATCACTTTAATCATAGAAAACAATTGTCCATTGATTCCACAAGCATACGATAAAACATCTGGCTCTACCTCACCAACATTCAACAAATAAAATAATGCATAATTTGCATAATCATTGCTTCCGACAATGCTTTCTCGATATTTAGCATCCATAGCACGTAAACCATGGCCACCAAAATCAATCATTCGCCATTCTCCAGCTAAATCAATTTTAAAATTACTCCACTTAATATCTCCAAAATCCCAAATCGAATGCAAAAGAACATGAACCATACTATATAAAAAAGAAATTCCAATAGGAAAGGCAACAACTACACTTTTTTCTTCTTCACCATCTAAAATGCTAGAAAAAGTATGAAAACAATTTGCAGGAAACATTTTTACTACATCATATAAAAAAGGCGAAAAAAAACAAATATTGTCATGAAAACAATAAATCCCCCCTACAATGTGATTAATTCCTGGGTAAGATGTTCGCAAACTATTGGCAACCATAATCTCTTGCTTTACTGCTAACAAACGCTTTACTTCAATTAAAACATCGCCCTTTAAAAAAGGTAAAGCAGCACCTCCTGAAAAATTTCTATGAATAGAAAGCTGAAAAAAACAAGGAAACCTTTGTAACACTTCTTCTAAAGAATATCGTCGCAACACATCCAATACATCTATTATTTGATTTTCAAATATTGCATTACAACTATCTAAATGATGTGGCAAACATTCAAACCGCCAATATAAATTATGTTTATTTTTCAAGTCCACAAATAATTCACGCAAAAAACCTTGCCCATATTCTCCTAGAAATCGACGCACTTGCTTGCAAAGATCTTTAAAAGAAATATTCAAAGAAAAAAAACATAACGCATCTAATGCAGTGTGGCAAATAAGAGATTCCTCTTCTATTGTATAATAATGTTCACAAAATAAAGAAGGTGCTAAATTACCAACTTCCTTTAAACATAAACTCTTCCATTTTACCTCATCCAATACTTCCCATAAAAAATTTTCTCCCATCCCTGGTAAAAAAGATTCTGGTAAATTATCAACTTTCCATAACATATCCTCTTTACAAATCGTTCGCACTAAATGATGATATTGAATTCGCTCTATCCAAACATCATCTTCTATTTCAGAAACAACTAAAAATGGAATCAAAGCCTCTAAACCACAACCAACAAACTCACTTTGAAATACATCTTCTATTGTTTGACATATATTTACTGATACATCACAAAATACATTATCACCACGCTTCCAAGTACGTGCCAGTACATTATCTACATGAGAAACAAAATCCATCAACTTTAATGCAAATTTTTCCCCAGACAATATATCTTCCACTAAATACACAGATCCAAAACCACCACTCCCAATGCGTTCCTTTAAGACTAAACCTAATGATTGGCAGAATGTTTCCAACTCCCCACGTGAAGACATAAAAGGATCAACGAATTCCCAAAAATTCCCTTGCCCATGATTTTTAGAACCATATATATTCCCAGATACCATACAATGCCTCCAAGAAAAAAAACAAATCACGTATCATGCTATTCTATCATTTTCTATTTTATTATGAAATATATTTTTCAAATTGACTCCTTGACATAGACTATATATGATGCAAAAAACACATACAATCATTCTTGATTTACTTATTTACAATATATTATATAAAACTATAAATAAAACATTTATGCTATTTTATTTTTTATAATATATATTTGTGTTGCTCTTAAGAAGAAAACAAATTTACTGGGGAAATAAATTTACTCCGAAGAACAAAACAACATTACTC
>JAGOMP010000002.1 GCA_017993505.1 Planctomycetota bacterium | reverse complement strand
AAAAAGAAGACATAGAAGATAAGAAAGAAGACACAGAAGATAAGAAAGAAGACGTAGAAGATAAAAAAGAAGACGCAGAAGATAAAAAAGAAGACGCAGAAGATAAGAAAGAAGACGCAGAAGATAAGAAAGAAGACGTAGAAGATAAGAAAGAAGATGCAGAAGATAAAAAAGAAGATGCAGAAGATAAGAAAGAAGACACAGAAGATAAGAAAGAAGACATAGAAGATAAGAAAGAAGACGTAAAAGAAGAGACTAAAAAACCAAAAAAACTTTTTTTTAAAAAAGGTCTTGAAAAATTGAAATTGGGATTGAAAGAACAAGAAAAAATAGAATCTGAGAAAGATGAATCTAAGGAAAAAGAGTCTGAAACAGAGGAAGAGTCTAAAGATGAAGATACAGAAGACATAAAACTAGAAAAACCTACTAAAATTGTGTTTAAAAAAGCAGAAGAAGCACAACAAAAAATAGAGACAGAAAAGGAAGAAATTGTAGCACCTGTTCCTCCTAAAGGCACTTTGAAATTTTCTTTTAAGTTGAAGGCTTCTGAGGATGAGAAACAAGAAGAAAGTAAAGAGAAGGAAGAAAAGGTAGAAGCTCACGAGTCTAAAGAAGAAAGTAAAGATAAGGAAGAAAAGATAGAAGCTCACGAGTCTAAAGAAGAAAGTAAAGAGAAAGAAGAAAAGGTAGAAGCTCACGAGTCTAAAGAAGAAAGTAAAGAGAAAGAAGAAAAGGTAGAAGCTCAAGCATCGAAAGAAGAAAGTAAAGAGAAAGAAGAAAAGGTAGAAGCTCAAGAGTCTAAAGAAGAATCAGCTTCTTCAGATTCTAGTGATTGGAATAGTTTTGAATCAGATACGACAGATTCCTCTACACCTACAGAAAAAGAGGCAGATAAAGACGAAGCTAAAGAAGATGATAAAGAGGAAGATAAAGAAAAGAATGAAAAAATCCATATGAATTCAGATACCATGACCATTCCACTCATGAAGCGTTCAACATATCGTTATAGTGGACGTAAAAAAATAGAACCAAAGAAAGATGATTTTATGGACTAATGCCTCTTTTTTATAAAGGGCTCTACTTATGTCATAGAGAATCATGGTAGAGCCTTTATTTTATTTTAAATAAGTGGATAAAAATTTATACAAGCTATATTTTAAATTTATCCTTGCTATATTTTCAAAACAATGATATTATGACAGTTGAAGTTTCTAGTTATTTTTACCATAACAAAGACATTAAAACGAGGGGCGATTGATGGCGCCAGAATGCGAAAAAATAGATAATATGATCCATAGAACCTTTCGTGATTGCGAAATTGAATCTAAAATTGCAGTGGGAGGTTTTGGAACAGTATATAAAGCGCTTGATACAAAATTAGGAGTATATCGAGCTGTAAAAATCTTCCATCCTCATTTATCGGAAGAACATGGGTTTCGGAAACGTTTTGAAACAGAAATGCGATTGCTTGCTTGTTTAGATCATCCTAATATCGTGCGAATTATTGGAGCTATTGATGAACCAGATGCTTCAGGCTTTATTATGGAATTTGTGGAAGGCGATACATTGGGTGATTTGATACAAAAAGGAGTTACATTTTCTATTAAACAAGTCATTGATATTTTTACTCAAGTCGCTAAATCCATAGCATATGCACATAACTTAAAAAACCAGATTATTCATCGAGATCTTTCTCCTGATAATATTATGTTGCGTCCTGATGGAATGGTAAAAATTATGGATTTTGGAATTGCAAAAACTATTGGATCCGAACGAGTTACTCAAACAGGTATTGTTCTTGGGAAACCAACGTATATGGCACCAGAACAGTTCGAAGGCACTGTGTCCATATATACAGATCAATATGCATTGGGCATTATTTTATATGAGATGGTCACTGGAAGAGTTCCTTTTGAAGCAGACTCTCCTATTTCTTTATATAAATTACACCTGAATCAACCTCCCACTCCTCCAACAGAAATTAATCCTAATATTCCTAAAAATATTGAGAATATAATATTAAAAAGTTTGGGAAAGGAAGAACAAGATAGGTATGCTAGCGTAGATGATATGTTAGAAGCACTGTTAGGTGCTGGTGATGAAGATGGAGTAGATAATCGAATTCCTCATATGCTTTTTCAAGTCAAGGATGCAGTAAAAGAGGAAAATTATGAAAAGGCTTTAGAAATTCTTCAAAGAATTTTATCGTATGAACCCAATAATAAAGAGGCTTTGATACAAAATCAAGAAGTATTGCAGAAACAAAAAATGCAGCATGATCAAGATATGATTGAAGAATGGTTTTATCAATCGCAAGAGTTTTTTCGTAGTGAGATGATAGAAGAAGCTAAGCGTAGTATGCTTGATTTTCTTAAAGTATCGCGTCAATATCCAACCTCAAGAATTGCAAAAGAGTATACGATCAAATTAAGAAATCAAATGCCACAACTTTTTGAAGAAGTGACTAAGATTTTTTCAGAACAATTGAAACAAGTAGATCATCTTTCTCAACAAGGTAAAGTGTGTTTTCAAAAAGACCAATTCAAGGAAGCGTTGAATTATTTTGAAAAAGCATTAGAATTGGATCCATATAGTGAACTTTTGGGAAAATTGAAAAATTTAACAAATAAAAAAATCAAAACAGCAGAAATTGCATCTACATATCGTAATGGAATTAAAGCCATTAAAGAGGAAGAATACCAAAAGGCATTAGATGCGTTTGATCATATATTAGAACTCCAGCCTAACCATCCTGAAGCTAAAAAACATAGAGAAATTGCATTAGCTGAATTAGAACGAATTAAAAAGACTCGTTCAGAAGTGGAAGCAACATACCAAGAAGCACTTGATTTTTACGAAAAATGGGAATTTACACAAGCCATTGAAAAGTTTGAACGTGTCATTCAAATGGATACTGGACATGAAAAAGCACAACAACTTCTTGCAGAAAGCAAACAACGAATTGCTGATGAGAATAAAATTGAAGAAATTAGCTTTTTTTATACGCAAGGTCTTGGTTTTTATCGTAGCCAACAATGGGAAAAATCTATTACTTGTTTTAATCGCGTTTTAAAATATATGGAAAGTCATAAAGGTGCGTTAGAGTATAAAAAACTGGCAGAAGATAAAATGGCACTTCAAGCAGCCATTAATGAAAAATTTCAAGTTGCATTGGAACACTTCAGAAGTTCCTCTTATGCAGAAGCTTTGGAACTCATTGAAGATATTTTAACACACGACAAAAATCATAAGGGTGCTAAACAATACCATGCGTTATGTAAAGAACTTCTTGATCAAGATTCCTAATTACCTATTCCTAATTACTAGATAGTTTCTTAGTAATTAGGAATCTTTTTTTATTATATTATAATGCAATGACAAAAAATATATTCCTTTTTATTGTATGTATTCTTTTCTCTTGTGTTTGGGCAGATTTAATGCCTTTTTTCCTTATATTAGAATCTAGCGAAAGTACAGAACAGGAAATCCAAGCTACTATAAATGTTATTTTAAAACAAGGAGCGAAAGTTTTACCAGATGTACAAAAAAGATTTAATAAAACTAAAAATCCAAAGTATCTTTATATTATAGAAAAATTAAAAAATTTTCAAATAGATATGGAAGATTATTTTAAAAATAAATGGATAGAAGCAAAATTTTTATGGAAAAAAGGAGAAAAAGAAAAAGCAAAACAATTGGCAGAATCTATTTTAATTTTAGAACCTCATCTGCCATTTGCTAATGAAATACAAATTTTTTTAAAAAAAAATAAAAAATCAAACGTTCCTATACTTTTAAAAACAACGATTCAAACAGAAAAAAAGTATTATACTCATAACCAAGATATTGAAGTTTATTTTTGTTTAGAAAATACAAAAAATTCTAAGCTTAGCATTGTAAATACAGTAAAAAATCAAATTTTTTTAGATATTCGTGTTAAAGAGTATCATCCCCAAGGTTATTATAAAACGTATGCACAGACGAAAACGATTTATATTTCTCCAGAAGTCTATTTCCAACCTAAAGAAAAGCTCCTCTATAAAACAAAAATTAAAAACAATATATCTCATAATGTATTTATAACATATGAGATTCAGGCAAGACTTTTGCGCTGTCGCATTGTATGGGAAAATCAATCTCAATATCCCAACTTAGTATTTGCAACGTATAAAGTACATTCTTTGCCTATATATTATAAAACAATCCAGCAAAACCCTTGGAATCATTGTCTTCGAGCTATGCAAATAAGCTCTTCTGACAATTTATTTTATGCCTCCTTTTTTTTATCACAGGAAGAAAAAGCAAAACTTATTCCTTATTTGATTCAAGACATGATAGATAATACAAAAACATCAGATACAAGCCAAGGTATTTTAAAGCGATATACCCATCAATCTTTTTCATCTATACAAGACTGGAAAATTTGGTGGGAAGGTAATAAATATTTCCCTCATAAAATTATAAAGGAAACACCATGAGTACAATATGGCAATCTGTGAATGACCATTGCATGCACTGTAAAGAAGCAGTCGGAAATTTTTTTATCAAAGATGGAAAAATTGTTATGGATGAAATTTATGACAATTGGGGTTGTTGGCAACAAGTAAAAGGAAAATCCAAAATGAATGTACTTTGCCGTATATGTCAAAAAAAACAAAATAAATTTCTAAAAAAACAACGAAAAGAACAAAAAAACGCCCAATAATAGAATATAGGGATAGAAAGAAGAAAATTTTGAAATTTCATACCATTATTACACATGAATATCCAGACTTAGATGCTTTACTCTGTTGTTATCTTTTAATACAATATGGTGGAGAAAAATATCCAGGAATCAAAGATGCAAAGATTCAATTTTGTCCAGCAGGTCGACTTCCAGACAATAAAACACCAGAACAACTGGAAGAAGAAGGCTATCTTGCTGTAGATATTGGGGGGGGACGTTTAGACACACATCCCCAAGGGCATACTATTGATGATGAAAAGTTAGAGTTATCTGCAGCTAATTTAGTTGCCCAAGATCTTGGTATAGAAAAGAAAGAAAGTTTAATTCAACTTTTAGAATTTACACGATTACAAGACAGTAAGGGGCAATCTCTTCGTTCTAAAAATCATATTGATCATATTATGGCATTGCCCAATATTATTAAAGGTGCACAAATATATTATAAATCCAATTTTTTAGGAATAGTACATAGTTTTATGTCTATTTTCCAAGCTATTGAAATTGCCGCTCTAGCAGAACAGATTAAATTTAATACGCAAGAACTTTCGCATGTTATTGGTGTACAAGAGGACGTTGTATTTTTTGTAGAAAATGCCAATTTAAAAACAATGTTTGGATTATATGTTGCTAAAAAATATTTACAAAAAAATATTGAAATTGTTGAAAATCCAAGTTGCAGGTATCATGATTTCCTTGATTTTTTAGAAACATATTCTATTGCCCATGTAGAAGAAATACAAAAAATAGTTTATTTTTTACAAAATTTGAAATCAAACCATTATTATCTTGATTCTAAACATCCAATAGATATTAGTGTGAGCTTAGTAAATATTATTAATGGTTACTTTATATTAGGGAATTATAGTTTTGTTCCTTATATATCTGATATTTTCCTTCTATTTGATTATATCATTTCCTATGAACATAGCTGGTTTCAAGGTGTAGAAGAATATAAGCAAAAACGACAAATCTATTATATCAATAATAAAAAATTTGTAGCAGTGGAAGCAAATGGTGGTGCTGTTTTAAAAGTGGCTCGATGGCAAGATCATCCTGATATTATTTTATATAAAGATATTCAAACTGGTCATTACACTGTATCTATTAATAAAGTGGGAAAATTAAAAAATTATAATCTTTCTTCCTTAGCACATAAAATTAGAGTGACAGAACATTTTTTAGAATGTAGCTCAAAAGAAATTGACATGAATCAATTATCTCAAATTGGCGAGTTATGTGGTTGGTATCTCCATCAATCTCGTAAACTGTTTCTTCATGGTTCGCCTAAAGCAAGACGAGAACCATCTAAAATACCTATACAAACGATTATTGAGTTAATTATCAGTGATATTGATAAAACAAAGCCACTTCCCATGTGTCCTTCTAATGCATGTCATCAAGTGACTTGCCCCTATTTTGAACATAGATTTAGCAATTGTTTTGAACATAGAAAAAATATTAGAACAATAGAATCATCGTAAAGGAAGAGGAGATGCCTACTGATTTTACAACAAAAGAAATTAAGTTTTTGGAAATGTGGGAAGAATTGAAGAAAAGACAATGCCTCACAGAGGAAGAATTAGATTGGTTTCATAATATAAAAAAAGAGGGCATAATCAACACTGCTATTTTACGAAAGCATCAAAATGTTTATGAAGAAGTACAAACTATCAATGATTTTCATCCCATTAGTTTCCATCAATATCGTTCTATGTATGAAATCGGTGAGGGTTCTTATAGTAATGTTTATAAAGCCTGGGAAATTAATACAAATAATATTGTAGCGATTAAACGTTTGAAGCCAGAAAAAGTAACAGATGTACATAAAGAAAGATTTTTGCGAGAAATACAACTTTTAAAGGAATTACAACATCCCAATATCCTTTCCATTGTAGATAGTGGGGAAGAAGAGGGGGATTATTTTCTTGTGATTCCTTATGTAAAAAACACTATGGAAGATGAAATGGAAAACCTTCCAAGTTATCGAAATTTATTGATCATTGCTCCTTTTCTAGCAATGATTTTAGAAATTTGCAACGCATTACAATATGCACATGACCATAAAATTATTCATAGAGATGTAAAACCAGCGAATATTCTTTTAAAAGATATGCATCCTTATTTGGCAGATTTTGGTTTAGCACGCCACTTAGAACAAAATGCAAAAATTACGATAGGAGCTGTGGGGACGCCTTGTTATATGGCACCTGAATTATGGCAAAAACAAGCATTACCCCAGAGTGATATCTATTCTTTAGGCGTTATTCTTTATGAATTGATTACAGGTAAGTATCCTTTCCAAGGGAAAACAGAGGAAGATATTTTAATGAGTCAGCTTTCTGTTGCGATGCCAAAACCTCCTATTACAGATAATATGCCTTTCCCAAAAGAGTTAAATCCACTCATTCGACGAGCTCTTCATCAAGATCCGAATAAACGCCACAATAGTGTATATGACTTTTCTCAGGAATTAATACAAATTTTAAAGAATCATTTTTAAAAAAATTTTGTAATTCATGGTAGATCGAAAAATTCATTTTTTATCTGCTCCTTGTAGAAAATAAAAAAGAAGATCGAAAAATTATTTTTTCGATCTTCTTTTTTTATATCATACAATATGTAAAAATATAATTTTCATATAATTGAAAATGGACAGGGAAAGGATGGGAGATATATTGTTGAGGAATGGGATTATGCCAATGAGCAAGAAAGGAATTTTTAGAATATGGTTGCAGTTCGCAATCATGAAAACGTAAAACACTTTGGCATAGAGGAAAAAATGCTTTATAAATAGATTCTTTGGCAGAAAAAAGAAGGAGTAGAGTTTGACTGGGATTTTTTGTTTGTTGTGCATATTTTTTTTCAGAATCTAGGCATATATGGTGAACTAGATTCCATTTATTTTTTGTGTGAAGTTGTTCTAAGTCAATACCTATGCCACTACCATATTTTGTAGAGGTAGCGACTGCTACCCCAATTTCATTACTATGTGTGATAGATCCAATGATATTTTTGGGCCAAATAGGTTCATTGTTAGCACCTTGCAAAATAGGAGTTTGAAAATAATGTAGTTGTTCTAGTGCTTGGTGTGCTGCTGTTCGACCTAGCAAAAAATCATTTTTTCTTTTTTCTGTGGCATAAGGACTTAATAAGGATTCCTCACTAGATAATAATGGCTTTGTTTCAGCCATAGTTACACAACTAAATCCAATATAGGGAGGAAATATGTTCGTTATTATCATTTATTATAGAAATATCAATTTTATAAGTTTTATAAGTTCTTTTTTAAAAACTTATAAGGCATACTAGCACCACTTTTATAATACATTGTTTATTGTTTTGAATATTTTATATATTATAAAGTGTTTTCTATGAATTTTTATTTTTTTTGAATATTTGTTTTAATAATTCTAAAAATCTTTGCCAGGCAGCTAAAAGTTCTTCATCATATTGTGTTTTCATAATTTTTTGCCATTTTTCTATATCAATTTCTGGCATTTTCCCTTCTTCTAAACAAAGGCAGGCTTTTTTAAGTTCTTCTTTTAAATTAGGATATCGTTTATGCATGTCAATTCTGTCTGTTTTTTTGAATTGATGATTCGGAGAAGTAAATTTTCTACGAAATCGTTCAATAAATCTTGTAAATGTGACAGAAAGTTCTTCCATTTCTGTATGGATGAAAGGTGCATGAATAACCATGATTGTTTCCTTCCTAAATATGTCGATTTTTTCCAATCAACCATCAATACTATATATAGGTTCACTATTTTTCTTTACTAAAATTGGTAGGACCTGTCTTCTCCCATAATTGTTGCCATTCTGCTGGAAGTGTAATTTCTATGTTTTCTTTAAATATTTTGCTATAAAATAATATGCTTGGACTTTTTTCTATTGTGTCTTGTTGTTGTTTGTTATCTGTTGACTTTTGAATTTGACGTAAATAAACTTGGGAAATGGGATAGTTAGAAAACTTTTGAAATATACATTGGCTTTCTTGGATTTGATTTTTTGAATAATGGAGAATGGCTTGACAAATGCTTATGGATGGTTGTAGGTGTGTAGGGAATGTAGGAAGTAATTTATTGATGATAGTTGAATCTGTGTGAAAAATCGCTTGTAAGAGTTGTTTTTGATGAGAAATACCTTGTTTGTCTAATTGTTGCATATGGGATATGGCTTGTGGAATATTGCCTCGAAAAATATAGAATAAAGACAATGCAAAATGAGTTTCTTCATGATCTTTATTTTTTTTCAATATATGATTCCAAGTTTGAACGGCTTGAGGAAGCTCATTTTGTAAAAACATACACCAAGCTTGTTCGTTTTCTATATTTTGTTGAAAAATATCTTTTGTTTGTTCATATTCATGGATGGCTTGGATATATTTTTCTTGTGTGGTGAGAAAATGTGCATATTTTTGGTGTGTTTCTTTAGATTGGGGATAAAATTGTAATGCAATTTTTATGTTTTCTTCGACTTGATTGACATTTTTAAAATTAATGTTTTGAATATAATGTTGTGCAATATTTTGTCGTTCTTTTTTTTCAAGAATTTTGGTTAAAATATAAATACAAGTATTGTCTTGTTGTATAAAATTTTGTACGTTTTCTAAACGCGTCTCTGGTGTTATCCCTATAGCAGTGGAAATCGTAGTATTAGTAACTTGCAAGGATTCTTTATAATTCCATAAAAGTTGCAATGCATAGGTAGCACCTGTTTTAATTTCTGCTATGATCGCTTCAATTAATGGTAGTAGGGACGTACCATGTTGGCGTGATTTAGCAATGATTTTTTTGATAGAGCTACCTGTATCTTTTTTATTTTTAGCAAGTTGTAGTAATTCTTGAATTTGTTGTTGATAGTCTCGAATTCTTTGAAATTCCATAATAAAATTTTGGCAATGTGCTGTAAAAATATCAATGTTGTCTTGATCCCAATTTTCTTGTTTGCCAACTTGCAATAATTTTTCCAGTTCTGTTTCGCTTCCTTGGGCTAAAATCATTTGTATTTTATTTAAATTATTTAAGATTTTCAAGCGTGCTTTTAAAAATTCTGTGTGATGAATCTCATATGCTTGTTGGTAAAGTTGTTCTGCGTCTTGATATTTTGTTTGAGCAAAGTTGTTTTCTGCTTGAATTATGATTTCTTTGATTTTTTGACTATCTTGCTTCTTTGCGAATAGTAAGATAAGCAGAAAAATAAGGATAAAAATAGATGTGAGAATAGTTATGATAATTTTTTTACTTATTTTTTCCATTGCTTTGCTACTTTTTTATTGGTTCTCAGTATATAAAGAGAAAAAGGGGAAAATCCCCTTTTTCTTAAAATTGGGAATGTATCTATTGTTTATACATAGATTTTAGATAAAATTAGTTAACGAGTTCATCTACAACTGCATCAATGTCTTGACCTACGATGGTATAATAAAGTTGTTCTTCTGGTGCACTAATTAAAGAAATTTCTACATCACCAGCTTCATTAGCATCTGCTGTTGCTACAAAAGACATATCAGCATTATAAACTGTTACTGTTGCATTTGTTGGATATACGTTGAAGCAAAGTGCATCACCATTTCTATATTGAGATACTTCTGCACGAGTGCTTTTTCCAGTTTTTACAATCATGGTGCAATCGCCGAATAAATGGCATTGTTCCATCATTCTATTTCCAGAGGAAGCAGTGGTATCACCCCAACTTACCATAGCTGTAACAGCACCTTCGCATTCTAATGCACCGAATGTTGCATATTTTTTGGTAATGATAGCATTTATAGTTGCTGCTTGTTTGTCACATGGTGGTACCCATTCTTCATTAGTGGAAGATGCTTCCATACCTGCAGCACCACCGTCTGTTTTACGTAGCCAAGCTTCTGCAAAGCATTCACCCACTTTGAGGAAGTTTCCATTTACGCATGCTACACTCCAGATAACTGGCATCATATCGCCATTATTAAGAGCTTTGACATCGTTGTTATTGAAACCTGTTGTACCCCAAGATGTGTTGCTACCATGTCCGATATAGTATCCAATACCAATACCTTCATTGACTGCCATTGCTACGTTTTCTTTTGTTGTGCCGATTCCACCACCACTTGTAGGATAGACGTCATAAAAATAATTATATCCTGCACCCATGAGTCCACCATCTACGACAGTTACTTTTTGACCTGTACTTCCACCTACTTGTAGCCATTCTGCTCTTTGATAGTCATAATATCCACCGCCGTAGTCACGACCAGCAACGCCCATACCTTTTTTGACCCATGCACCACCAGACATTTGTTCGTATCTGATAATTTTTGCCAATTGAGCTTTGATTTCATCTGCTGTATTTGCAGAAATACGAGAAATAAATGCATCAGGATAATTGTCATTACCTGCAAGTCTTACATAAATTCTGTCAGATGCTGCACCTTCGTTGCCACCTTTGAAAGAAGGCATAGGAGTGGCTTGTTCAAAATTACTTGCATAGCTTGCATCGCCAATTAATACTACGTAGCTGAATCCTACAGTATTATATTTTTCTTGTAGAACTGCTTTAATTTCAGAAGCTGTTTTCCCTGTGAATGTGTAAAGATCTACAGTATAGCCACATTTTTTCTTCCAAGTGATCCAATCTGCAATAGCATTTTCAAATTCATTGGGACATACAACAACAAGTTTTTTACCTTCAGCGGGTACACCAGCACGTGTGTTGTATTGGGCTTCTTTATAGTTTACAAAAGCATCTTCGTACATTTTTTGGAATGTTTTAGTAGGAGCTTGTGTGTTGCGAGTTTGTTGTGCTTCATTGATGGATTCATCGCTTGTGCTTTTAATAGTAACAACTGCTTTTTTGAGAACTCTGAGAGTTTTTTGTACATGATTGACAGACATTGGAAATACATTTAAACGTACGCCACGAATGTCTCTGAATAAAAAAGGATCCCCTATTGAAAATTGTTTGTCAGCTGCTGGCCAGAAAGCATCTTCTTCATAGATAGGCCCAAATTCATCAGGTACGTCTGCTGGATTGATGTCTCTTGTAAGATGACCTTTAGAAGGAATAATAGGATATTCTAATTCTCTGTCAATCTCTTCTTTTTGATTTACAATAAGTTCAACTCCATTAGATGATGCAATTTGAATGAGTTTTGCGAATTTTGGTAATTCAGGTGCACCTTTTTGCATAATCATTGCACATCCTGGAATATAGACTGCAATCACATCTTGTCCAAGAGCTTTCATTTTTCGGATGCTATATCCATTGACTGTAATTTCTAATTGAACAGAATATGGAGTACTGTTCAAAATTTTAACTTGAATTGAAGTAGGAGCTTGGACATCATTTCTATCCAAAGATATCCATTGTTCTGTTGCACAAACCATTGTGCAGGCTACTAAAAATAGAATCATAATTGTACGCATGTGTTACTCCTTGAAATGAGGATTTTCTTTCTATTTCATTTATAGCAAAAAAAATGTCTAAAAGAAAGTTTTTTTTTACAAAGAAGCAATATTTTTTTACAAAGAAGCAATATTTTTTTATTTAAATAAAATGTTACAACAAGTAACATATTGTAACATTTTTACCAAAAAAAGAGTATCTTTTTAAAGATACTCTAATAAGGAAGAAATATTATAATTCTTGATCTACAATTGTGTCAATATTTAAACCAACGATTGTATAATAAAGTTTTTTGTCTTTAGGAGCTTTGCTTAGATCTAGGTTGACTTGACCGTAATCATCAGTTTCTGCTGTGACAATATAAGATAAATCTTCTGTATATACAGTGACAGTGGCTTCTACAGCTTCTCGTGTGTCGGTAGTAATAATGAAACGTGTAGAATTTCGTGTTAGAATAGGATTGACTAGGATGTTTCTACTTTTTGCAGTTTTAACAATCATTGTACAATCACCAAATAAATTCACTTGTTCTGCCATCATGTTTCCAGAAGAAGAATCAGAATCTCCCCAATGAGTAAGACCAGCAATTACACCTTCACATTCTAAGGCACCAAACGTAGCATATTTGCCAGAAATTACTGCATTGATTGTGGCGGCTTGTTTATCACATGGTGGAATCCATTGTTCATTTGTAGAAGAAGCTTCCATAGCAGCTGCACCGCCATTAGTTTTGCGTAGCCAAGCTTCTGCAAAACATTCACTAACATTTGCAAAATTTCCATTGACGCATGCCACACTCCATATCACTGGAAGCATATCACCATTATTGAGTTGTGCAACATGACTTGTAGAAAAATTAGAAGTAACCCAAGATGTGTTAGATCCATGTCCAATGTAGCACATGATTCCACGACCATCATTGACAGCTCTTGTTACTTGGCTTGCAGATGCACTTGGATCGTAAATATCATCAAAATAAGTATAGCCTGCACCCATTAATCCGCCTTTAATAACAGAGACTTTTTGATTTTGGGAACCACCATTTTGTAGCCATTCTGTTCGTTCATAATCTATGGGATTATAGCCTTCATCACTAGCGATGCAAGTTCCTTTTGCTGCCCATGCTCCAGCATTTGTTTGTTCATATTTTATGATTTTTGCTAGTTGAGCTTTGACATTGGTTGCTGTGGTTGCTGAAATTCGAGAAATAAATGCATCGGGATAATTGTCATTTCCAGAAAGACGAACATAGACTCTATCAGAGGCTGCTCCTTCTTTTTTACCTTGGAACGTAGGCATGGGTTGTGCTGTTTTTGAATTTCTATTGGCATCACCTATTAAAACAACGAAACCAAAACGTGTACTTGCTTTGTCATATAATCCTTGCAAATACGATTTTATGGTATCTGCTGTGTCACTAGAAGTGGTGACTTTTGTAGTGACTGTGTAGCCACATTTTTTCTTCCATGTTACCCAATCTTGGATAGCATCTTGGAAATCTGTAGGGACTATAACAACAAGCTTTTTATTAGTTTCATTAGGAACACCAGAAGATGCCACTGTTACTGTGTTATTTTCTCTTGTATCCTCTTTATAATTGAGGAAAGCATGTTTGAACATTTTTTTGAATGATTTGTGGTGTTTCCCTTTTTCTTTTGTGGCCATTGCTGTGTTTATTTTTTCATATTTGATTGTGAGAACAGCACTTTTTATGACTTTTATTTCTTTTTTAAAATTATTTACACTAATAGGATATGCTTGTACACGAACTCCACGAGTTTCAGCGAAATAAAAAGGTTTGCCTAAATTGAAAAGAGCAGATTCTGTTGGGAAAAATTCATTTTTATTATAATGATCTGAAAATGTAAAATCTACATCTTGTGGGTTTATATCTCGTGTTAGATGACCTTTAGAAGGAGCAATCGGATGAGATATAGCCATTTTAACTACTTCTTTTTGTACATCTGATAAAGTTACTTTTACTTTTTCAGGAATTTGGATAAGGTCTGCAAATTTAGGTAAACAAGGTTTTCCTTTTTGCATAATCATAGCTGTGTTAGGAATGCGAACAGTAAGATAATTTTGACCATGAATTTGGATAGTCTGTTCAAAATAACCATACACATCTATTTGTACTTTGATTTGATTTGCATCTTCGCTTAGTACTTTTATGGACATAGCTTGTGGAGTATTATTTCCATCTAGAGAGACCCATTTTGGCTGTGCCATCACAAAAGTGCAAGCAATCATGATGAAGATAATCATTAGATTTTTCATGATTTTCCCTTTATATCATACTTTGTTTACATAGGATATAATATTATAAACTTTTGAATATTATTTCCTATGTTTTACAAAGTAATAAGTTTTATAAGGATCTATAAAATATCATAAAATTATTATATATATATATTTGAGAATAAGCAAATTTTATGCCAATAGTTCATTTGTAATATTTTAGAGATACTTTTATTATTTTTTAATTTTTCCAATAGAATGGCTTAATTGAATAATATAGCTGTCTGGAAGTTTCATACTTTCATGAATTTTTTGAGGGTCTTTTATCATTCCAATAGCACACGTTCCTAAATCTAAAGAAGCACATGCTAAATAAATCGCATAACTTGCATATCCTATATCTAAACGTGCAAAAGAAATGGAACGTGGTTCTGTGCCACATTTTGCTGTATCTGAGACAAGTACAAAATATACAGGAGCTGAAAAAGCACCAGCATAGGATCGTAAATCTTCTTTTGTTTTTTGGATCAGTATATGTTTTTGAGGATTATATAAATAGGAACCAGAAGAAAGAAGAACGAGTATTTCTACTTCTTGTCTATTTCGAGCCGTGGGAATTGTACGTTTTCCATCAGGGCGATTGATTCCATTAGCAACCCAAACAAGTTGAGACAATTCTTCTAAAGAAAGTTCAGTGGATTGGTACACACGATTTGTCATGCGTTCTGTAAAAGCTTGCATTAATGGCATTCCACCCTCTTTTTTAGGCTTAGGAAGTTCAATATCTTGTGCCATTAAAGAAAGGGAGATACATAGTAATAACAAAATAAAAAATTGTTTCATTTTCACTCCTTAAAGGGATAGTTTCTATAAATTTACGATATTAAAACATTTAGAAAAATGTTTCTATATATTAATACGATAAATTTTCATATAATGTATTCTTTTTTTTATAATTTTTTTTTAGGTACTACTGCACCTAATTTTTTTACTAAAGTAAGTTGTTAGAAAATATTTTTATATATTAATACCATAAATATTCATACAATTTTTCATAACAGATTTTTATATTACTAATAATTTTTATATTACTAATAATTTTATATTGCTAATAATTGTTCTTCCTGAAAATATTGCCCCACAAATTGAATTCCTAAAGGGAAATGATGTAAAGAAGCCATAGGGATTGATATGACAGGATGACCGCTAAGGCTAAAAGGCACTGTATATAAATCACCCATATATTGTTCCCAAGGAGGCGTACATTCTTGCATTAAAGAAGCAGAAATGGGAGAAGTCGGCAACATTAAAAAATCTACGTGTTGAAAGGCAGATTCTATTTCTATTCGAATCCAATGTCTACATTCTTCTGCATATGAATACCATTTTTCATAATTTTCTTTAGAGAGAAAATATGTTCCCATAAAAATACGACGTTGTACTTCTTCACCAAAAAAAATAGAACGACAAAATTCATAAAATCCTTCTTTTTTTGTAGCAAAATGAACTCCATCATACCTAGCAAGATTTGCACTTGCCTCAGCAGTTGACAAAATATAATATGTCGCCATACAATATGGTATATGAGGAAGAGAAATCATGTGTAATTCATATCCTTTTTCTTGTATCTTTTGTTGGGCGTCTATCCATGACTTTTGCAATTCTGGAGATATTTTCATAAATTCTAATTCCTGTATGATTCCAATTTTCTTTTTTTCTCCAGATACTTTCTTCTCTTTTGTATGTGCAGAGCAAAAAGTGGTATGAGTATTATCCTGTATATCTTGTTGTGCAATAGTGTGAAAAAGAAGTGCCAAATCTTGTGGACATTGGGCCATTGGCCCAATCACATCCATACTACTGGCTAGTGCAATCAGTCCATGTCGACTCACGCGACCGTATGTTGGTTTTAACCCCCATACACCACACATAGAAGCTGGTAAACGTACAGAGCCACCTGTATCTGTGCCTAAAGCTAAAGGGACCATATCACTTGCCACAGCCAAAGCCGAGCCACCACTAGAACCACCACAAATACGTGAGGGATCTAAAAAATTGCAACTAGCTCCATATATAGAATGAGTGCATGTGGAACCCATGCCGAATTCATCCATATTGGTTCGCCCAATAATAATCCCACCTTGTTTTTGGATTTGTTCTACGACAAAAGCATCATATGTTGCAATATATTCTTGTAACATCTCACTTGCACAGGTAACTGCAAAACCTTTCATATGAATATTATCTTTAATCACAAGTGGAATTCCTTCTAACTGTCCTACTTTCCCTTGTTTTCTTCTCTCATCAGACTTTTTGGCTTCTTGAAATGCATATTCTTCATACAATTCAATCAAAGCATTATACTTAGGGTTGAAGTTCTGTATTTTTTCAAACACATTTTTCATAAGATCCACAGAAGAAATTTCACCTTTTTCAAGCAATTCTTTCATTTCCCAAGCATACATTATATTCACCTTTCTATAATATTTTAGGTACTACAAAAAAATTATCTTGAAAATTTTTTGCATTTTTCTGTATATCTTCTAAACTCATAGACTCTTCCACTTCATCCACTCTTAATTCTTGAATAGACATAGACGGTGTTTCTATTGGACAAGGACAAGGCAATGTATCTTGGATGTGAGAAAAATGAGATAAAATATTTGTCATATCTTGTTCAAAATTTATCGTTTTAGAGTTAGATATTCGTGCCAATTGCAATATTTCTTTAGAGTTAGATATGTGTGATAACTGAATTATTTCTGAAAAATTCATAATTATTCCTATCTACTATATCAATTACCTATGACCTCAAGATCATGATGTGTAATTATCCAGTATTGTAGTAATTTCTTACGCCTTTAACCTCAGTAGATTTGCTACTCACAGTGACGTTACATATCTGCTGTATAAGTAAGCTTCTGTTCAAGATCGTAAAACAATTATGATACAGACACATAGCATTTTTTGTTCTAACAATTTTGTAGCACAGCAAATGCTTTGATGTTTACAGATTGACAAGCTCCTCCTACTTTCTAATAAAGATAGTAGAAGGAGCTTGTCAAAAATAAAAGGATTTTTTTATGAAAAATCCCTCTTTAAAAGTTAAAAGAGGGATTTTTTTATTTCTTTCCAGCACCTCGAAGATTTACTTTTTTTCCACCACTTGCTGGTCTTGCGCCATGATTGGCTTTGCGAATTCTGCTTCTTCTTTTGCTAACTTTCTTAGCCATTGATTTTCCTTTCAAATGAATAGCATTTCTTTTTATTGCTAAACTTAGCGATTTTTTTCTATTGCTAAATTGTTATGTAGTTTCTAATATTTCAAAACTCGTATAAATTTTGAGAGGGTATGCTACATAATATAATGTAATGATTCTATCTAATTTTCTATAAAAAAGCAAGTTTTTTAACCTTTCTTTCTTGCTATTTTGTGAAAGAAAGGTTATAGAATTATAGACCGCTACCTTTTCGCAATGCTTCTGCTTTGTTAGTGTATTCCCATGGTCGTAGTGTATCGTCTCCGCCAAAATGTCCAAAACGTGCTGTGTTGAGGAAAACGGGTTTACGGAGTTCTAAATAATCAATGATGGCTTTTGGTTTAAGTGGAAAATTAGCTCTGATAAGTTCAACAAGTTTTTCTTCATCTATTTTTCCTGTATCAAATGTGTCGATTTTGATAGAAATAGGCTCTGCAACTCCAATGGCATATGCTAATTGAACTTCACATCTGTCTGCTAGGTCTGCTGCTACAATATTTTTTGCAATGTGGCGTGCCATATAGGATGCAGATCTATCTACTTTAGATGCATCTTTGCCAGAAAAAGCACCACCACCATGTCTTCCCATTCCGCCATATGTATCTACGATGATTTTTCGACCTGTTAAACCACAATCACCATGTGGTCCACCTATTTCAAATTTGCCAGTAGGGTTAATATGATAGACTGTCTCTTCATCGAGTAATTCGGAAGGAATACAAACTTTGATGATTTTTTCAATCATGTCTTTTCTAATAGTTTCTTGTGAAACATCTGCTGCGTGTTGTGTAGAAATTACAACTGCAGAAACTTTAACTGGTTTTCCATCTTCGTATGCGACTGTAACTTGTGTTTTCCCATCAGGTCGTAAATACTCTAATTCTTTTTTGAGGCGTACTTCTGCAAGGTAATTTGCTAATTTGCGTGATAGGCTTATAGGAAGTGGCATTAAATCTTCCGTTTCTTTACACGCATATCCAAACATAATTCCTTGATCACCTGCACCTTGTTCTTTATTTTCGCCTTCGTCAACTCCCATGGCAATGTCAGCAGATTGTTGATTAAAAGAGACGAGAACAGAACAACTACGAGCGTCAAAACCCATTGCTGAATCATTATAGCCGATTTCTTTGATTGTGCGACGTGCGATGGTTGGATAATCCACATGTGCATTTGTCGTGATTTCACCAGATAAAACAACAAGACCAGTGGAAACTAATGTTTCACAAGCCACACGGCTATTGGGATCTTGTTCTAAAAGAGCATCTAAAATAGCATCAGAAATTTGATCGGCAATTTTATCAGGGTGTCCCATAGTGACACATTCAGATGTAAATAAAGATTTCTTCATTTCAACTCCGTTATACCGTTTGACGAACGGCATCTAAAAAACTTCGAACCAACAGAAGGTTTCTTTCCGTACTCCCTTGGCTATTTTGAATAATCTCTCTGGACTTTGCTATCATTGTATCTCGCATATTTTTATCTGACAACAATTGGCAAAATACTTCGGTTAAATTTTCGGGATTTTGTACTTGCATCACTGCTTTTTGTTCAATAAAAAAACGAATATCCGGAAAATTATCCATAAAACGTCCACAGACTACTGGCTTTCCTAGAGCTGCTGCTTCCATAAAATTTTGTCCACCGTGAGGGATGATACTTCCTCCAATGAATACAAAGGTGGCAACGCTATATAATTTTTGTAATTCTCCCATGACATCGCCTAGGATTACAGAAGAACACGAAAGTGTCTGTTCGCTAGGTAATTGGCTTCGTCGAACTGCATTCAATCCGAATTCTTGACACCATTGGGAAATTTCATCACAACGTGCTGGATTTCTGGGAACAATAATGAGTCGTAAATGTTTCCAATGTTTTTGAACTTCTATAAAACTTTGTAAAAGAATTCGTTCTTCTGGTGCATGGGTGCTACCAATGATGAAAACTGGCTCCTCTGTTAATTGTAATTCTTTTTTTAAATTTTCTACTTCATGTTGTGGTATTTCCATTTTTAGTGCATCAAATTTAATATTGCCTGAAATAACGATTCTTTGATTTTCAATGCCCAATTTGTGAAATCGTTCAGCATATATTTTATGTTGTACAGAAAAGCATAGAATCGCTTTTGTAAATATATAAAAAAGTCGCCCCAGACGTTTATATCCTTGAAAGGAATGTTCTGATAATCGACTATTTATAGATAAAACAGGCACATTTCGTTTTTTTGCTTCTGCTAAAAAATTTGGCCATAGTTCTAATTCCATTAACAAAATGCATTTAGGAGAAAAATGTTGAAAAAAAGAACGAACTGACCAAGTAAAGTCAAATGGAAATGCAACAACTGTATGTTCAGGATATAATTCACGTGCCACTTTTCTACCAAAAGTAGATGTGGCAGAAATTACA
The DNA here is from genome assembly GCA_017993505.1 of Planctomycetota bacterium. Classification (GTDB taxonomy): domain Bacteria; phylum Planctomycetota; class Uabimicrobiia; order Uabimicrobiales; family JABWCH01; genus JAGOMP01. The sequence goes on along the minus strand of JAGOMP010000002.1, from coordinate 111,150 downwards.
ATGGGGTATTGTGGAAATGATAATGCTAAACCTTGTACTAAAGGTTGTGCAGCTTTGATTTCACCTACAGATACACCATGAACCCAGATGCAAGATGTAAAATTTTTATTAAGTTTTCCCCAACGTTCTGATAATGAATCTCGATATTTTCCTTTTACAATAATACGATATGCTAAAAATGGCAATATAAAAAAAAGGAGAATGCAATATACAATATTCAAAATAAACAAGGGGAACTTCCTAATCAAGAAAACTTTTATATATACTCTAAATCTTTTAAGTAACAGACTCTAAAGATATTTAAAACTAGCCTTTTAGGGTTATATAGAAACATCTATATATGTACCAAAAAATGCTTGATTTGTCAATGAAAATATTCAAATAATCGATTTTTTAAGTATTTTTAAAAAACATTTTTATAGGATATATATAGGAGAATATATAAAAAAATAGCAATAAAAAACAGATGTTTTTTATCTATCATTATCCTAATCATCATCCTGACCTTGTACAACGCGTATTATATTTATACTTGGTATTGTATCTTCATCCAAAGATATATTTTTCAATAGTTGCACTATTTACCATTTTTTTTGAGTTACTATTATAAATCTCTTTTTGAGTAAACTCATTAGGATTTCCCTTAACTGGAATACGAGCAAAAATTTGCATATGATCTACCAAACCACTTTTAGCCACTTCTTTAATATTTTTAGCTAAGTTTTTAACTACTAAATCGTGGTGTTCTTTTGGTGTAAATCTTGCTTCATTTTTGTTATTTTTTAGTGCTTTTTCATATCGTTCTAAACAAGAAGCCCAACTTATCTTTTGGTTACAAGTTTGAACTAATACATTCGTTTCATATCCATTATCTTTGAATTGCTTTAAAGTTTTTATTGGTGTTTTACTTGTCCTAAAAGTTCCTTCTATAACAATATTATATTTTTCAGCTATTGCTTTATTTAAAATTGCATTTGTCATGTTTCCAGAAAATTCTTGGGTATGTAAGGAAGAGTTTTGACCTTGTTCTTTTTGAAGTTTTTTATAATCTGGGTGATACTTTCTGAAATTATCTCCATTAATTTCTAAAATATTTCTACTTAATCTTTTTTTAGCTTCTAATAATAGATTAGATTTACCAGCACTAGGTTGTCCACCTAAAACAAACCCTTGTGGATTTTTTTGATTTGGTGTTGCAAAAGGGTTAAGTTTTATTATTTCTTTTTCCCATACTTCTTGTAATTTGTTATCTTCGATTAAAGAAATTTGTTCATTTTTTGTTTTCATATTTTTTTCTAACTTTATTAATTTCTTCTATCGATTGTTCATAGTTAATATCTTTTGGATCAGATATTAAAATATTTTCTCTTAGCATACCTAATTTTGATAAATCTTCATCAATTTCTTTAGTTTTTTCCATACCAATCGTTAAATGACCTATACTTGCATACTCTAAAAGTATATCTTTTTCCATATATGTTGCCATTGTTAAATTCTTTATTGTAAATATCTATTTAATATTAATAATTTATAATATAATCTCTATAATATTTAAATGTTTTATCTTTAAATATATTTAATCTTTGCTTACTCATTAATGAAGAAATTTTATTTTATAAAAATTTCTTAAATATTAAATTTTTTATAATTCATTTTCCTTTCTAATTATTATATATTTTTTCTAAGTTTTATTTTTTTACAAATATATCGTACTATTTTTTTATATGTTTTCCAAAATCCATTCTGTTTTAGGGATTGGAAAACTTGGTATGTTCTTCGCACTACAAGGGAAAATACTCGGAAAAGAAAAGGAAAATGAGAATGAAAAGAATGTAATGCTTGTGTTAACAATGGATTTGTAGGTAAACTTGTATAGAATCGAAGCTCTGCCTCTTTATTTTTGATGATATTGTCTTTGTTTTGAATGATATTATCTTTGTCTTGGATAAGTTTTTTTTGCTTTTGAATGAATTTGTCTTTGTCTTGCATGAATTTTTCTTGGTTTTGAATTCGTTCATATTGTAGCATATACTTTTTTAGGATAATATCTGTCGACACATTGTCTAATATTAATAAAAATCCTTCCATCTGTTTCTCTGGTGGACAAAGACGTTCCCAAAGTTGGAAGCAATCGAGTTGCATCCAATCTATGAGTTTTTTTAAATTTTTTTCAATAATAGGATCTAGTTTTTGACTTTGTATAAAATCATTCATACTAGAAAAAAATACTTGAGCAGATAATAGTGTTTTTTGAAATTTAGAAAAACATATTTCTTTGAAATTCCCTATACCTTTATAATATATATGATATTTTTTATCTATATTATAGTATGTTGTTGCAAAAAGAAAACACATCATAAACATCAATATATCTTCATATCGAATCATATATTTTTCTGGCATATAAGGAAGAATTTTTTTACAAAGACTTGTTGAAATAACTTTGTTCCAAATCCAAGGTCGAAAAAATTTTTGATCTTCAAACATTTTTTTTAATGCATCTAATGCATGTAGCTTTTGATGTGCATAAGGAACAGAAGAGCATGTAGTTTTTGTATTGTTTTTTTTCTATAATAATTGTATTAAATTCTAAAATTTCTACATTTTGTTCTTTTATGATGGAATATAGCTCATTGCATGCATGGAGTTCATAAGAATCGTCTGGATCCAAGAACATGCAATATTCACCGTTTGCATGTTCTATTCCTCGTTTTCTAGCCACTAATGTGCCTTGATTGTTTTGTGTAATGATTTTAATTCTATTATCTTTGTCTGCGTATTTTTGTAATATTTCTGCAGTATTGTCAGTAGAACCATCATTCACACACAGTATTTCAATATCTTGCAATGTTTGGTTCAGACAACTAGGTATACTACGATGCAAATATTCTCCTGTATTGTAGCATGGCATGATGATAGAAATTTTAGGCATTTATCTTTCTTTCTTATTATGATATGTTTTTTATCGATTTTATTTTATTACGAATATATTGTATTATTTTTTTGCATGTTTTCCAAAAGCCGTTCTGCTTGAGAGATTGAAAAACTTGGTATATTCTTCGCACTATAAAGGAATATATTCGGAAAAGAAAGGGAAAATGAGAATGAAAAGAATGTAATGCTTGTGTTAACAATGGATTTGTAGGTAAACTTGTATAGAATCGAAGCTCTGCCTCTTTATTTTTGATGATATTGTCTTTGTTTTGAATGATATTGTCTTTGTTTTGGATGATATTGTCTTTGTTTTGGATGGTATTATCTTTGTCTTGGATAAGTTTTTTTTGCTTTTGAATGAGTTTATCTTTGTCTTGCATGAATTTTTCTTGGTTTTGAATTCGTTCATATTGTAGCATATACTTTTTTAGGATAATATCTGTAGATACATTGTCTAATATTAATAAAAATCCTTCCATCTGTTTCTCTGGCGGACAAAGACGTTCCCAAATATAGAAGCGATCGAGTTCTATCCAATCTATGAGTTGTTTTAAAATTTTTTCAATATGTGGATCTAGTTTTTGACTTTGCATAAAATCATTCATAGTAGAAACAAATACTTGAGCAGATAATAGTATTTTTTGAAATTTAGAAAAGCACTTTTCTTTGAAAGTTCCTATATCTAGATAATATATATAATATTTTTTTTCTATATTATAGTATGTTGTTGCAAAAAGAAAACACATTATAGACATCAATGCATCTTCATGCCGGAACATATATGTTTCTGGCATATAAGGAAGGATTTTTTTTAACAGACTTGTTGAAATAACTTTGTGACAGACACATGCACGATAGTACCTATAATCTTCAAAGATTTTTTTTAATGCATCTAATGCATGTAACTTTTGATGAGCATAAGGAACAGGAAACCATGAAGAAATTTTTTTGTCTTTGTCTATCATAGTTGCATTAAATTCTAAAATTTCTACATCTTGTTCTTTTATGAGGGAATATAGCTCTTCGCATGCATAGAGCTCAAAAGCATCATCCGAGTCTAAGAACATGCAATAATTACTGTTTGCATGTTCTATGCCTCGTTTTCTAGCCAATAATAATCCTTGATTCTCTTGTGTAATGATTTTAATTCTATTATCTTTGTCTGCGTATTCTTGTAATATATCTGCTGTATTGTCTGTAGAACCATCATTCACACAAATAACTTCAATGTCTTTCAATGTTTGATTAAGACAACTAGATATGCTACGATGCAAATATTCTCCTGTATTGTAGCATGGCACGATTATGGAAATTTTAGGCATTTGTTTTTCTTTCTTATTATTATATGCTTTTTATTGATTTTATTTTATTATGAATATATCGTACTATTTTTTTGCACGTTTCCCAAAAACCATTCTGTTTTAGAGATTGAAAAACTTGGTATGTTCTTCGTACAACAAAGGAATATATTCGGAAAAGAAAAGGAAAATGAGAATGGAAAGAACGCAAGGCTTGTGTTAGCAATGGATTTGTAGGTAAACTTGTATAGAATCTAAGATCTGCCTCTTTATTTTTGATGAGTTTGTCTTTGTTTTGAATGATATTGTCTTTGTTTTGGATAAGTTTTTTTTGATTTTGAATGAGTTTATCTTTGTCTTGCATGAATTTTTCTTGGTTTTGAATTCGTTGATATTGTAGCATATAATTTTCTGTGATATTATTTTTCGACACAGTGTCCAATATTAATGAAAAGCCTTCTTCTTTTCTCTCAGGAGGACAAACTACATCCCACATAGTAAAGCAATTCTTGTTTATTTCATATATTATTTTTGTGAGACTTTCAGTAAAAATCAATGGTGGTTTTTGTTTTTCTACAAACTCTGTGAAATAGGAATGAAATATTTGGGTTGCAGATATTGCTTTTTGAAATTGGGGAAAAGAATATTCTTTGCAAAATCCTATATTTTTATAATAGTTATAATATATATTATCAACAGTATAATATGTTTTTGCAAAATAGAAACAGAGGAATACCATTAAAACATCTTCATGTAGAGTCATATATATTTCAGGAATATGAGACATTACTTTTTTATAAAGAGTGAAGGAAAGAATTTTTTTCCATATATATATGACAGAATGAAAATTTGATCTATTCTCCATTATTTTTTCTAATGCCTCTAAACTATTGATTTTTTTATAAGATAGGGGAGATAAAGGATAATTATGCATAGTATTATCTTGTTTTATAATATTGAATCTATAATCTACTATATCTACTTTTTGTTCTTCTATACATTGATAGAGTTCTTGGCATGCATGGAGTTCATAAAAATCATCAGGATCTAAAAACATGCAATATTCGCCGCTTGCGTGTTCCATTCCTCGTTTTCTAGCCATTAATGTGCCTTGATTTTCTTGTGTGATGATTTTAATTCTATTGTCTTTGTCTGCGTATTTTTGTAATATTTCTGCAGTATTGTCAGTAGAACCATCATTCACACAAATTATTTCAATGTCTTTGAATGTTTGATTAAGACAACTAGGCAGGCTACGATGCAAATATTCTCTGGTATTGTAGCATGGCACGATGATGGAAATTTTAGGCATTTGTTTTTCTTTCTTATTATGATATGTTTTTTATCGATTTTATTTTATTACGAATATATCGTATTATTTTTTTGCATGTTTTCCAAAAACCGTTCTGCTTGAGAGATTGAAAAACTTGGTATGTTCTTCGCACTATAAAGGAATATATTCGGAAAAGAAAAGGAAAATGAGAATGAAAAGAATGGAATGATTGTGTTAACAATGGATTTGTAGGTAAACTTGTATAGAATCTAAGCTTTGCCTCTTTGTTTTTGATGATATTGTCTTTGTCTTGGATGAGTTTATCTTTGTCTTGAATGATATTGTTTTTGTTTTGAATGATATTGTTTTTGTCTTGGATGAGTTTGTCTTTGTCTTGGATGAGTTTGTCTTTGTTTTTGATAATATTATCTTTGTCTTGGATGAGTTTTTCTTTATTTTGTATGAGTTGATATTGTGATATATATTTTTCTACGATAGTTCCTGTAGATACAGTGTTCAATATTAATAAAAATCCTTCCTTGTGTTGCTCAGGTGGACAAATAGTTGCCCAACGTTGGAAACAATCGAGTTCTATCCAATATATGAGTTTTTTTAAAATTTTTTCAATATAAGGAGCTGGTTTTTGATTTTGTATAAAATCGTTCAAAGTGGAAAAAAATATTTCAGCTGATGAGGTTGTTTTTTGAAATGTAGAAAAGGAATATTCTTTGCAAATTCCTATATTTTTATAATGGTTATAGTATGCATTATCTAAATTATAATATGTTTCTGCAAAAAGAAAACACATCATAAACATCAATACATCTTCATGTAGAATCATATGTTTTTCTGGTATATAAGAAAGGATGTTTTTACAAAGACTTGTTGAAAAAATTTTAATCCAAATCCATGGTCGAAAATATTTTTGATCTTCAAAGATTTTTTCTAATGCATCTAATGCATGTAACTTTTGATGTTTATAAGGAACAGAAGAGCATGTAGTTTTTGTATTGTTTTTTTCTATAATAATTGTATTAAATTCTAAAATATCTACATCTTGTTCTTTTATGATGGAATATAGCTCATTGCATGCATGGAGTTCATAAGAATCATCTGGATCCAAGAACATGCAATATTCACCGTTTGCATTTTCTATGCCTCGTTTTCTAGCCAATAATGTGCCTTGATTTTTTTGTGTGATGATTTTAATTCTGCTGTCTTTGCTTGCGTATTCTTGTAATATTTCTGCAGTATTGTCTGTAGAGCCATCATTCACACAAAGTATTTCAATATCTTGCAATGTTTGGTTCAGACAACTAGGCAGGCTACGATGTAAATATTCTCCTGTATTGTAGCATGGCATGATGATAGAAATTTTAGGCATAATTTCCCTTTCTTATTATTATTTAGGCATAATTTCCCTTTCTTATTATATGTTTTTTATCGATTTTATTTTATTACGAATACATTGTATTATTTTTTTGCAAGTTTTCCAAAAGCCGTTCTGTTTTAGAGATTGAAAAACTTGGTATGTTCTTCGTACGACAAAAGAATATACTCGGAAAAGAAAAGGAAAATGAGAATGAAAAGAACGCAAGGCTTTTGTTAAATTTGGATTTGTAGGTAAATTTGTATAGAATTGAAGTAATTTCTGTTGTTTTTGGATAAGTATTTTTTGATTTTGAATGAATCTGTGATTTTCTAGCCATCTATTGACAATAGCTTCTTTAGATAATGTATTACATATCAACAAAAATCCTTCTTCTTTTCTTTCAGGAGGGCAAATTTTATTCCATATATTAAGACCATTTTCTTCGATTATATGTATTATTTTTGTTAGACTTTTTTCAAAACTTAAAGGTGGTTTTTGTTTTTCTACAAACTCTATAAAATAGGAATGAAATATGTGGATTGCAGATATTGCTTTTTGAAATTGAGAAAAGGAATATTCTTTGAAAAATCCAATATCTTTATAATGATTATAGTATATATTATCAACAGTATAATATGTTTTTGCAAAATAGAAACAGAGGAATACCATAAAGATATCTTCATGGGAAGTCATATATTTTTCTGGGATATGAGACGCTACTTTTTTATAAAGAGTGAAGGAAAGAATTTTTTTCCATATATATGTTGCGAAAAGATAATTCGATGCATATCCCATTATTTTTTCTAATGCATCTAAACTATTTAATTTTTGATAAGATAGAGAAGATAAAGGACAATTATACACAGTATTATTTTGTTCTATAATCTTGAATCTACAATCTACCATATCTACCTTTTGTTGTTCTATCCATTGATATAATTCTTGGCATGCATAGAGTTCGTAAAAATCATCTTGATCCAAAAACATGCAATATTCGCCGCTTGCGTACTCCATTCCTCGTTTTCTCGATACTAATGTACCTTGATTTTTTTGCGTGATGATTTTAATTCTATTATCTTTACTTGCATATTCTTGTAATATTTCTGCAGTATTGTCAGTAGAACCATCATTCACACAAATTATTTCAATGTCTGTCAAAGTTTGATTAAGACAACTAGGCATGCTACGATGCAAATATTCTCCTGCATTATAGCATGGCATGATGATGGAAATTTTAGGCATTTGTTTTTCTTTCTTATTATTATATATTTTTTATCGATTTTATTTTATTACAAATATATCGTATTATTTTTTTGCATGTTTTCCAAAAGCCGTTCTGCTTTAGAGATTGAAAAACTTGGTATGTTCTTCGTACGACAAAGGAATATACTCGAAAAAGAAAAGGAAAATGAGAATGGAAAGAATGCAAGGCTTTTGTTAAATTTAGATTTGTAGGTAATTTTGTATAGAAAGAAATCTGTGTCTCTTGGTGCTGTATATGTCTTTTCTGGGTTTGAATGATTTTTTCATTATCTAAATATTTATCTACTATGACATTGGTAGATAGAGTTTTTAATATCAAGTAAAATCCTTCTTCTTTTTTTTCAGGCGGACAAATTCTATTCCATATATTAATACTATCTTTTTCTATTATATGTATTATTTTTGTTAGACTTTTTTCAAAACTTAAGGAAGGTTTTTGTTTTTCTACAAACTCCATGAAATAAGAACGAAATATTTGGATGGAGGATATTGTTTTTTGTAATTGAGAAAAGGAATATTCTTTAAAAAATCCAATGCCAACATAATGGTTATAGTATATATTATCAACAGCATAAAATGTTTTTGCAAAATAGAAACATAGGGTTCCAATAAAGATATCTTCATTGGAAATCATATGTTTTATAGGGATATGAGACGCTACTTTTTTATAAAGAGTATGGGAAAGAATTTTTTTCCATATATATATTACGGAATGAAAATTCGATCTATTATCCACTATTTTTTCTAGTGCTTCTAAACTATTGAGTTTTTGATAAGCGAGGGAAGATAAAGACCAATTATGGACGGTATTATCTTGTTCTATAATATTATATCTACAATCTACCATATCTACCTTTTGTTGTTCTATCCATTGATATAGCTCTTGGCATGCATAGAGTTCATAAAAATCATCCTGATCCAAAAACATGCAATATTCGCCGATAGCGTGTTCCATTCCTCGTTTTCTAGCCACCAATGTGCCTTGATTTTCTTGTGTAATGATTTTGATTCTATTGTCTTTGTTTGCGTATTCTTGTAAGATTTCAGCAGTATTGTCAGTAGAACCATCATTCACACAAATTATTTCAATGTCTTTCAATGTTTGGTGTAGACAATTAGGTATGCTACGATGCAAATATTCTCCTGCATTGTAGCATGGCAGGATGATGGAAATTTTAGGCATTGCTTTTCTTCCTTATTGTTATGTATTTTTTTAGAAATTTTATTTTTTTAAGATATATCGTATTATTTTTTTGCATGTTTCTCTAAAACCGTTCTGCTTTAGAGATTGGGCAATTTGGTGTGTTCTGCATAACATGTTGCATTGTATTTTAAAGAGAAAGGGGAAATGAGAATGGAAAGAATGCAAGGCTTGTGTTAAATTTAGATTTGAAGGAGAACTTGTATAGAATCGAAGCTCTGACTCTTGCTGTTGGATGAGTTTTGATTGTTTTTGCATGAGTTGATATTGCTGCATATATTTTTCTGTGAGAACGCCTGTAGACACAGTATTCAATATTAATAAAAAGCCTTCCTTGTATTGCTCAGGTGGACAAAGAGTTGTAAAACGTTGAAAACAATCGAGTTCTATCCAATATATGAGTTTTTTTAAAATTTTTTCAATATAAGGATCTGGTTTTTGATTTTGTATAAAATCGTTCAGAGTGGAAAATAATATTTTTGCAGACGACAGTGCTTTTTGAAATTGAGAAAAGGAATATCCTTTGCAAAATCCTATATCTTTATAATGTGTATAATATGCATTGTCTATATTATAATATGTTTCTGCAAAAAGAAAACACATCATGAACATCAATACATCTTCATGTAGAGTCATATATTTTTCTGGTATATAAGGAAGAACTCTTTTACAAAGACTTGTTGAAAAAATTTTGACCCAAATCCATGGTCGAAAATGTCTTTGATTTTCAAAAATTTTTTCTAATGCATCCAATGCATATAACTTTTGATGTTTATAAGGAAATGAAGAGCATGAAAAACTTGTATTGTTTTTTTCTATCACGTTTGCATTAAATTCTAAAATTTCAACATCTTGTTCTTTTATGATGGAATATAGCTCAGCACATGCACAGAGTTCATAAAAATCATCCTGATCTAAAAACATGCAATATTCGCCACTTGCGTGTTCTATTCCACGTTTTCGAGCTACTAATGTGCCTTGATTTTCTTGTGTAATGATTTTAATTCTATTGTCTTTGTTTGCGTATTCTTGTAAGATTTCAGCAGTATTGTCAGTAGAACCATCATTCACACAAATTATTTCAATGTCTTTCAATGTTTGGTGTAGACAATTAGGTATGCTACGATGCAAATATTCTCCTGCATTGTAGCATGGCAGGATGATAGAAATTTTTACCATTTCTTTTCTTTCTTAATTGTTATATGGTTTTTATAAATTAAATTTTCTTTTTTAAAGATATTTCATTCTTTTTTAAATATTTTTCTAAGATTTTTTGTTTGTAGAACTTGAAAATGGATATATTTTTTGCAGTATAAAAGAATAGGCTCGAGAAAGGAAAGAAAAAGGAAAACGTAATGTTTTTGTTAGATTTTTGAAAAGACTTGTAAAAAATTGAAGCTGTGCCTTTTGATTTTGTATGATTGCTTCTTGATTTTGAATTTTTCTGTAATTTTCTATCCCTTTATCAACAATGGCTTCTTTAGATATTGTGTTCAAGATCAAGCAAAATCCTTCTTCTTTTCTTTCAGGCGGACAAAGTATATCCCATATAGTAATACAATCTTTTTCTAATTGATATATTACTTTTGTTAGACTTTTTTTAAAAATCAATGGTGTTTTTTGTTTTTCTACAAACTCCGTGAAATAAGAATGAAATGTTTGGATTGTAGACATTGCTTTTTGAAATTGCGAAAAAGAATATTCTTTACAAAATCCAGTATCTGTATAATAGTTATAATATACTTTCTTTGTAGAATAATATGTTTTTGCAAAATAGAAACAGAGTAATACTATCAATGTATCTTCATTTCGAGTCATATATATTTCTGGTATATAGGACGCTACCTTTTTATAAAGACGATGAGAAAAAATTCTTATCCATAGGACGAGTCGGAAAGTTAATTTAGCATCAACTATTTTTTCTAATGTATCTAAACTATTGCATTTTTTATAGAAAAATAAAGGCAATATATGAAAAGACGTGGTACTATTGTTTTGAATCATATTCACTCCAAAATCTACCATATCTACCTTGTGTTTTTCTATCAATTGATAGAGTTCTTGGCATGCATAGAGTTCGTAAAAGTCATCTTGATCTAAAAACATGCAATATTCGCCAGTAGCTTGTTCCATTCCTCGTTTTCTAGCCACCAATGTGCCTTGATTTTTTTGTGTAATGATTTTAATTCTATTGTCTTTATCTGCATATTCTTGTAATATTTCTGCAGTATTGTCTGTAGAACCATCATTCACACAGAGTATTTCAATGTCTGTCAATGTTTGGTTTAGACAACTAGGTATGCTACGATGCAAATATTCTCCTGCATTGTAGCATGGTAGGATGATAGAAATTTTAGGCATTGTTTTTCTTTCTTATCATTGTATATTTTTTATCAATTTTATTTTTTACGAATGAATGTGTTGCATTATTTTTTGGTATGTTTCCCGAAAACCGTTCTGTTTTAAAGATTGAAAAACTTGGTATATTCTTTGTGATAGGTTAAAGTATATACTACGTAAGTGGTGTTTTAAAGTTGGATTGGTAGGTAAACTTATATAGGATTGAAGTTGTTCTTTTTGATCTTGAATTATTTGGTATTGCATCATATATTTTTCTGTAATAATTCCTATAGACACAGTGTCCAATATTAATAAAAAGCCTTCTTTATGTTGCTCTGGCGGACAAAGAACTTCCCAAAGACAGAAGCAATCGAGTTCTATCCAATATATGAGTTTTTTTAAAATTTTTTCAATATGAGGATCTAGTTTTTGACTTTGTATAAAATCGTTAAGAGTAGAAAAAAATATTTTAGCAGATGATACTATTTCTTGAAATTTAGAAAAAAAATTTGTTTTGGAAATTTCTGTATTTTTATAATATATATAATATTTTTTATCTATATTGTAATATGTCGTTGCAAAAAGAAAACACATTATAGATATTAAAGCATCATCATATCGAATCATATATTTTTCTGGTATATAAGGAAGAACTCTTTTACAAAGACTTGTTGAAAAAATTTTGGCCCAAATCCATGGTTGAAAATTTTTTTGATCTTCAAAAATTTTTTCTATTGCATCTAATGCAGGCAATTTTTGATGAGCATAAGGAACTGAGAAAAATGAAGAACTTATATTGTCTTTTTCTATTATTTTTGCATTAAATTCTAAAATTTCTACATCTTGATCTTTTATAATAGAATACAGCTCATCGCATGCATGGAGTTCATAAGAATCATTCTGATCCAAGAACATGCAATATTCACCGTTAGCATATTCCATACCTCGTTTTCTAGCTACTAGTGAGCCTTGATTTTCTTGTGTAATGATTTTAACTCTATTATCTTTATTTGCGTATTCTTGTAATATTTCTGCAGTATTGTCAGTAGAACCATCATTGACACAAAGTATTTCAATGTCTGGCAATGTTTGGTTTAGACAACTAGGTATGCTATGATGCAAATATTCTTCTGCATTGTAGCATGGCATGATGATAGAAATTTTTACCATTTTTTTCTTTCTTAATTGTTGTATTTTTTAGAATTTTTTTTGCAATGCATCGCATTATTTTTTATATTTTCCTAAGATTCTTTGTTTATAAAATTTGGAAATTTATATATTTTTTGCACTACAAAAGAATAGACTCCAGAAAGAAAATCAAAAGGAAAACGCAATGCTTTTATTAGATTTTGGAAAAGACTTGTAAAAAATTGAAGCTGTTTCTGTTGGATTTGTATAAGTCTTTTTTGATTTTGAATGAATGTGTAATTTTCTAGCCATCTACCTACAATGGCTTCTTTAGATAATATATTCCACATCAACAAAAATCCTTCTTCTTTTCTTTCAGGCGGACAGAGTTGATTCCATATATTAATACCCTCTATGTCTATCATTGCATATATTATTTTTTTTAGACTTTTTTTAAAACTTAATGGTGGTTTTTGTTTTTCTACAAACTCCATGAAATAGGAATGAAATGTTTGGATGGAAGACATTGCTTTTTGAAATTGAGAAAAGCAATGTCCTTTGAAAAATCCAATACCTTCATAATGGTTATAGTATATATTATCAATGGCATAGAATGTTCTTGCAAAATAGAAACAGAGGGATACTATAAAGATATCTTCATGGGAAGTCATATATTTTTCTGGGATATGAGAGGCTACTTTTTTATAAAGATAGGAGGAAAGAATTTTTTTCCATATAAATACTGCGGAATGAAAATTTGATCTATGATCTACTATTTTTTCTAGTGCCTCTAAACTATTGAGTTTTTGATAAGATAGGGAAGATAAAGGCCAATTATGCACGGTATTATCTTGTTCTATAATATTGTATCTACAATCTACCATATCTACCTTTTGTTCTTCTATCCATTGATATAGTTCTTGGCATGCTTGGAGTTCATAAGAATCATCTTGATCCAAGAACATGCAATATTCGCCGATCGCGTGTTCCATACCTCGTTTTCTCGATACTAATGTACCTTGATTTTTTTGTGTAATGATCTTAATTCTATTATCTTTATTTGCATATTCTTGCAAGATTTCTGTAGTATTGTCTGTAGATCCATCATTTATACAAATTATTTCAATGTCTTTTAATGTTTGGTTCAAACAACTAGGTATGCTACGATGCAAGTATTCTCCTGCATTATAGCATGGTAAGATAATAGAAATTTTAGGCATGATTTTTCCTATAAAATGAAATGTAATACTAATTATATTAGGTATAGTATTATATATAGATTAGAGAATATATTCAAGAATAATATACTAAATTTGCTTTGTTTTAAAATATAGAGAATATTCTCTATATTTTAATGTCAGTACCATCTACATTCTTTTGTACAAGCAATGTCATGGTTTGATAAGCAAAACGTACATCGAGATTTTTCAATGCTTTCATTATTTTTAAGTTGACCTCTTGTCGTATTTTGATGTAACTATTCCATTCTGTAGTATTTGTATAGTATGTGACAGCAATATCCAGAGAGCTTGTATTGAAGTCCTCGAAATATATAAAATATGTATTTTTATCTACACCTTCTGTTTTGTTGAAAATATCTTCCACAGCTTGTATTGTGGCTTCGATTTTTTCTGGTGGAGTATCGTATGTGAGTCGTAATGTTAAGTTAACGCGTCGAATTTCCATTCTAGAAAAATTATTTAAGATAGCATTAGACAATATACTATTGGGAATAGAAACTTCTGATTTTTGGAATGTTCGTAATTGTGTGCTTCGAAATCCAATAGATTCTACAAATCCTTCGTATTCATTGATTTTAATTCTATCACCTATTTGAAATGGGTTATCTAAAAAAATGGTCACAGAACCAAATAAATTAGAAAGTGAATCTTTAGCAGCCAGAGCAATGGCAATACCACCGATACCTAGACCTGCTAAAAGACCAGAAATAGAATAGCCCAAATTTTGTAAAATAGCTGCAAACACGATAATCGCAATAAAAATTTTTAAGCTTTTGCTAATCAATGGGATTAATTGTTCTTTATGTTTTGTTTTAGCAGGATGCTTTTTAAAATAAAAATTTAAGAGATTGACACTACGTAGGAGCAATACTCCCACTGCCAATGTAAGCATTGTTTGGAAAAATACTGTTAAAAATTTTTGGATATTTTCTGAAGGTCAAGTCAAAATGTGGCTTGCAATCATGAAACCTATTAAAAAAGTAATATGTGTAATTGGTTTTTTAAAGGATTGGATAAAATCTAATTTTTGTTTACTCTCTCTCAATGAATGATCTAAATATTTATAAATATGCGTGTGAAGAATATAACGAAGAATTAATGTGATAAAAATTGTAATAAGAGTAAGAATGTATTGAAGGATGGTATTTCCAAAATACGTTGTTTGAAGATAGGTAAGTAATTGTTCCATTAAAAATCCTTTATATAATCAATAAAATTTATTAAAAAATATATTATACCAAAATAAAAAATAAAAAAAATAACATAATTAATAAAAAGGAGTTTTATTTGATTTTTGATGGGATTTTGGTATTGTATAAGCAGATTTATTTTGTGGATTATACAAACATATAAAGGATTTATCATGAGACATATTTTTGGTCTTCTTGCCATTTTATTAGCAACTGGTTTGTCCTGTTTTTGGGCATTTTGGGGAGGCATTGAAAATTTACATGAAGGTTGGACAAACCATAATATTATATGGAATATTATAGGAGCTTTCATCCGATATATTCCTTGGATGATTTTGGCAATTTCTCTTTCTGTAGTTGCGCTATATTATAAATTTTTAGGTGGCTTGATTTATATTGTATTGGGAGGATACTTTATTTTAAGGTGTACGGCGATATGCATGAGCCAAATACAAAAGTTTCCTGTAGAATATTTTTTGATTTTAAGTATTTTGCCATTTATTGGATTTTGTTTTTTATTTGGAAAATTACCAAATAAAAGATTTTCATATGTTGTACTTATAGGTTTGCCATTAGCAACGTTTGCTTTTGTGTCTTCTCATCCTATGGAAAGGGTAATACATAGAATGGCTTTGGAAAAACAGGCAGACTCAGAAATATATGTACAAGAAATCAATGGGAAACGTCTAATTTGGTCGCCCAGAATTACAACAGCAGGAATTTTAAAAAAAGGTTGTAGTTGGAGTGTTGCCAATAGAATTTGTGCTCATCTTAGCAAAAATGGAAGAAACATTGAAAGTGTAGAACAAAATTTTTGGCGTTTACCTACAAAAGAAGAAGTAGTAGCTTGTTTAACAAGAAATGGAAAAAATTGCAATGGTAGAATAGGGAAAACAGGAAAAGCTTTGTATGATGTGATGCCAGATAAGGAATATCCTATTTGGGATCCTTATAATACTATCATTGAATTATGGACTTCTAGTAAAGATGAAAAAAATAAGAATTTAGTATATTCTGTTTTTTATTACGGTGAAGTTTACACTCGTTCTATAGATGAATGGGATGAAACTGTAGGTTTTCGAGCAGTTCGTTATGAAGACTAGATGGCTTCTTGTATGTTTTTTATTTTTAAGCTATTGTGCAACGACTCCCCCTCCTTGGATTCCATTTTCTTCCAATATAAATAATTTTGCAATGATTTGTACGAATGTATTAGAATTTTACGAATATACAAATATTGTTGTAGAGGAAAACAAAATCCAAACAGAATGGTTGTGTAAAATGCAAAAAAATCGAGCAGGAGGAACGAGAACAAAAGTTGTTATACAATATACAGAACAAGCTTTTCAAATACAAGTTTTTCAAGAAAAAGATATATCTAGAAATGGTTCCTTACATTCTATGCATGCTATTTGGATTCCTGATGGAAGAAATAAGAAATTAGAAGAAGAAATAGGCAAGTACATTCAGACTCGAATGTAGAAAAATAGGGGAATTGTTCCATATTTTTTGTAGAAGGAGAAAGTGTCCGTACTTGTCGGTCAGACACTTTTTTTTTGTAAGGTAGCGATTTTATTATAGATTGCTGAAAGAGCAAGTTCTGGTTGGTTATTAGGAATATTTTGTACTGCTTCTTCTAGTGGACAGATTGATGTTCCCAAGCGATTGAGTATATTGTCTGTTAAAACGTCATAGTAAATTTCTATATTAGACTCTTGGAGAAGATGATAGGCTCCTTGGCTTAGAACACATGTATAGATTTTTTTAATTTTCCCTTGTTTTAAGATAAATGCTGCTGCACGCCCTGTGATTTTATCTACCATGCATCCGTTCTGCATCTGTGAACTATATTTTTCATATATTTCTAAAAGTGGGCGGATACCAGATCCTTTTTTTTGAGCAATCATTGTATTTTCTTGGAATAGTATACAAGTATATATTCCTGTATGAACAGATTCTATGGCTTGCTCTATATCAAACATACATATCCTTTCTATTTATTATTTTTTCTATCAAACAAACATATTTTTTTATGATTTGTTTTTTTCTATCAAAGTAAATATATTATTCTATTATTTGTTTACCCTATTAAATTTACATATTTTTTTATAAAGAATCCATGAGATTTTCCCATTGTTTTTTTTGTTCTTGGGGACAAATGTTTAATATTTTTTCTAAAATGAGCAGTGCTTTTGTGTTTTGTTTTTCTACAAGATAAAACAGGGCTAAGTCTTTGAGTATAGAAATATTGTGGGGTTGTAATTGCATGGCTTGGCATAATGATTCTTCGCCTTTTTCTTTTTCTTTGGCTTGTAGATAAAGGTTACCTAGATTATGCCAATAGCTTGCTCGTGTAGGTAAAATATTGCATGCTTTTTTCATATTAAAAATGGCTTGAGCAAGGTTATTTTGTGTCATTTTTGCTCGAGCTTCGTATAGAGGAGCAAAGTTTTTATGGAGTTCTTCGCATTTATTAAAATATGTTGTAGCTTGGAAATGTGCTTGTTTTTGTAAATAGTACATGCCTAATCCATAATACGCCCAAATGGAATTTTTATCAAAGTCTAGTGCTCGATAAAAAAATAGAACAGAATCTTCAGGACGATGTAAAAATCCTAGCATTCGTCCATATAAAAATAATAGATCAGCATTGCCGCCATTCCATAGAATTTCTTGTCTATATCGTTGTATCCATTCTTTAATTTTCTGGGGTTCTTTAAAAATTGCATCTTGTTTATCTGTTTCTTCTAAAATCTTTTGCCAATCATCAGATTCAACGATGACTTGTTCTTTTTGTACGTTATTTATTATGGATTCTGCATTTTTTTCTGGTAAATAAGTAGAACATCCTATAAAGCAACTATAAATTAGTATTAGGTACCACATTTTCATTAGGCTCTACCTTATCATCATTATAACATTCATTAGACTCTACTTCATCATCATTATAACATTCGTTAGACTTTACATTTTCGTCTTGATAATTTTCGTTAGACTCTATATTTTCCTGTATATAACATTCGTTAGGATCTACATTTTCGTTTTGATAATTTTCGTTAGGATCTATATTTTCCTGTATATAACATTCGTTAGGATCTACATTTTCGTTTTGATAATTTTCGTTAGGATCTACGTTTTCGTTTTGATAATTTTTGTTTACATGTATGTTACTTTCATTTGTTTGTTGTAGAAAATAATGGCGAATTTCTTGGCTTCTTTCTAAAATTTGGCATAAGAAAATACCAGAAAAATATAGAAAAATCATAGGTCCAGCCATTAGTAATTGGGTAACTACATCAGGAGGCGTTAAAACAGCAGCTATAATAAAGGAAATCAAAACAGCATATCGCCAATTTTTTATAAAATATTCTGAACGTAGAATACGGAGGCGATTCAACAACAACATAAATAATGGCAATTCAAAAACAAGACCGCAGAGAAACGTCAATAGAAAAAATAAAGAAATGTAAGAGGAAAGTGTAATGCCTATTTGAATATTTTCTCCATAACTTCCTAAAAATTGTAATCCTAAAGGAACGAGTATAAAATATCCAAACAAGACACCACATAGAAAAAATAGAATAGTAAATGGAAAAAATGAACGCAAATATTTCTTTTCTGATTCATGCAATCCTTCTGCAATAAAACCCCAGATTTGCAATAAAGTAAAAGGTGTTGTCATAATTAAAGATGCAATGATCGCAACTTTAAAATGACAAAAAAAGGATTCTTCGTATTTTAAGACTTGAATCGTGGTAGCTAAATTCATTTTTTCCATAGTGGCAATGTGAGGTGCCAGCACAATGCTCATATAAAAATTTTGGTCTATAAAACAGACAATCAATGTTCCTACAAAAGCAAATAAACAGGAGAATAATCTGCCACGCAATTCTTCTAAATGTTCACCAAAAGACATCACGCTTCCAGAAAATTCATTTTGAAAATCTTCCATATTATATCCCTAATAGATTCATATTGTGTTATTTTTTTGTAGTATATCATAAATATAGATTTTTTATATAAAAAATCTATAGTATTTTACTAAGGCATTGTAAAAAAGTTTGTTTTTTGAAAAAGTTTTTTTATAATATGTTTTAACTTTCTATCTATATAAGAAAATATAATTGTATGTTTGAAATATAATTATATTTCAAAAAATATAATCATATTTCAGACAATATCATTCTATTGGAAAAGAATAGATAAGAAAATTTATATATATAAAATTTATATAGTAAATTATTTACATTGGAATATTATGAATTATACTGTTCATTTTAAGAATGTCACTGTGAAATTAAGTGGCGTAGAAATATTAAAACAAGTTTCTGCGTTCGTACCAAAACAAGGTTCTACAGCAGTTGTTGGGCCCAATGGTGCTGGCAAAACAACTTTATTGTTAGCACTTCTCGGACAAATTCCTTTTGACGGAAGCATTGATACAAATCCTGAATCAAAGTCGTTAAAGATTGGATATGTTCCGCAACGTCTTCATTTTGATCGTGGCTTGCCTATGACTGTGTTAGAGTTTTTATTGATGGATTTTCAACGTTTCCCTTTATGGATGGGTACTCGAAAGATATATAAAGAAAGAGCCATGGCTTCTTTAGAAAGTGTCCATGCAGAAAATTTGTACCAGCGTCCCATTGGTGTTTTGTCAGGTGGTGAATTACAACGTGTTTTATTGGCACTTGCATTGCAACAAAAGCCAGACCTGCTTGTTTTAGATGAACCTGCTGCAGGCGTGGATATCCATGGAGAACATATTTTTTGCGAATTGTTAGAAAAATTGCGTGCCAAACATTGCTTTACGCAGTTGATGGTGAGCCATGATTTAGCAACTGTCACCCACCATGCTACGCATGTGATTTGTTTAAATCGGACTGTCATTGCACAGGGACCGCCCCAAGAGGTGCTTACTAATGATAATTTATCTGCACTTTTTGGCTTACATCGTGGTTTAATCAATATTGAAGCCATGCCTATGGATGAATTACCCCATATAGGATGTGCAACCTGTACATGTTTAGAAAAAAATAAAATCACGGAAACATCCCCTTTAAGAGAACATAATGAATAGTCTACATTTTATTTATCAAATCATTCCTACGATTTTTCCTTGGGACTGTATGCAGTCACAATTTATGCAAAAAGCACTCGTTGCTTTGCTTTTATTAGCACCAATGGTATCTGCGATGGGTGTGCAAGTGGTAAACTTTCGCATGGCATTTTTTTCAGATGCTATTAGTCATTCTGCATTTGCAGGTCTTGCCTTAGGTATTTTATTGAATGTGCATCCACATACAAGTATGCCTTTGTTTGCTGTTCTTGTAGGACTTGTGATTATGTATATGCAAAGGCAAAGTCGTCTTTCTTCCGACACTATTATTGGTGTATTTTTTTCTGCAGTCATTGCTTTTGGACTTGCTGTTGTAAGTCGAAATCAATCGATCTCCCGTAATATGCAACAATTTTTATATGGTGATATTCTTACGATTCAAGATCGTGATATTTATTCCTTAATTATGTTATTTATTGGTTTGCTTATATTTCAAATTGTAAGCTACAATAAAATGTTGTATATTGGTTTAAATCCAACATTAGCACATGCTCACAAAGTAAAAGTTGCACGCTATCAATATATTTTTGCAGCTTTGTTGTCTCTTATCGTTATTTTTTCTGTTTGGGCAGTCGGTGTTTTCCTTGTCACAGCATTAATGATTATTCCAGCAGCCACGGCTCGCAACGTTGCAAAATCTGCTGGCACTATGTTTTGGTGGGCTATCTTTTTGTCGCTAGTTTCGACTATTTCTGGTCTCATACTTTCAGCACAACCTTGGGCAAGAACAGCAACAGGTGCTACGATTGTGTTGATTTCCTTTGTCTTTTTTATCATTAGTCAAATTTTTAATCGAATTCGCTAGTAGGAAACATTCATGAGTTTTATTAATCCATATATTCTATTTGGTCTCGTAGCCACTGCCATACCTATTATTCTACATATTTTATTTCGCAGACGATATAAAAAAGTCCGTTGGGCAGCCATGCAATTTTTATTGCGTGCCTATCAACAGACTCGACGTTCTTTTATTTTAGAAAACTTGCTTTTATTGATTCTTCGGATTTTGATTGTGTTTTTTCTTATACTTTTATTTGCAAGACCTGTGGCACGTGCCACTCGCTTTTTGCAAATAACGCAAACAGTAGACAATTACATTGTATGCATGGATACTTCCTATAGTATGAGCTTACAATCTTCCAATATTACACCTTTAGAAAATGCAAAAAAACATGCTCATGGAATTTTAGAAAAAGCCTCTATCCATGATACATTTACTTTGATGACTTTTAATGAAACAACAGAAGCGTTTATAAAATTTAGTAGTATTACAAATGATAAACAAAAACAAAATTTTGCACAAAAAATTGATGAAATACAAATAACAGATATGGGAACAGAACCCTTTTGTTTTGTGGACACTTTATTAGAATGGAATCAAGAATTTGGATATGATAACCAACACATATATATATTATCGGATTTTCAAAAAAATGCATGGGAAGAGGTGGCGAAAAATTCTGTTTTTCAAAATAAGCTAAAACAACTCAAAGAAAAAACGCTTTCCATGACTTTGATGGATTGTCAAGTTTCCAATCCTCAAAATATAGGCATCACAAAATTAGAGTCTAGTGGACTTTTAGCATTGCAGGGGAATGGACGATTTATTGCCACTATACAGAATTACGGAGATAAAATATATAATGAATTCAGTGTTAATATGTATATTAACGGACAAAAACAAGGAACAGAATATGTTAGTTTATTACCATACAAAGAGACAGAAGTGGTATTTAGTCCTTCCTTTACACATGCTGGTCAACATTCTATTACAATAGAAATTCCAGCTGATGGTTTAAATCATGATAATAAGCGACATTTAAGCTTTCAAGTTTTAGATAAAATTAACTTACTCGTGGTGGATGGCGATCCCTCAGATTCTGTTCATAGAAAATTTGAAGGGGAAACAGATTTTTTTATGGCTGCAGTAGGTACTTTGTCAGATTCCATTATCAAACCAAAGAAAATCAATATTGGAAATTTTACACCTGACATTTCTTTTTCAGATTATGATGTAGTTTTACTGGCTAACGTGCAAAATTTTGCTACAGAACAGAGGTATGCAGAACTAGAAACTTTTGTTCAAAAAGGTGGTGGATTAAATATTTGGTTAGGCGATAAAATTTTACCTGATTTGTACCACCAATATTTATATAAAATAGCCCATGAAATTTTACCAGCACAAATTCAGAACCAGACTATGGGAAGTGAGAAAGAAGGGCAAAAAACAACTTTCAATATTACAAATGTAATTGACCATCCTATTTGGAGATATTTTCATGACAATAAAAAGTTAATGGAAGATTTAAAAAATGTATTTGTTTATCGATTTTATCCTACAAAAGTAGATACACAAGACATGAATACTACTGTTTTGGCAACGTTGAATACACCTAGCAAACATCCTATTTTCTTAGAACGAAAATATGGTAAAGGAAAAATTATTTTATCTACCACTACATTAGACAATGCTTGGAACAATCTCCATACAGACCAATATGGTCATGTTTTCGTTATTTTATCTCATGAAATCATTTATTACCTTGGTATGATCCATTCCATGGACAATAATTTAAAAGTTCGCACACCTATTGTTAAAATATATGACCATTATATTCAAGAAGCCAAAATCAAACCGCCTGATAAAGACATAACAAATCCATACGTGGAAACATTACAAAAAGGGACTATCTATAAACTGACATATAATGACACAACAACAGCAGGCATTTATACATTGAATTTAACGATCCCACCACAAATTTTAGAAGAAAAAAACAAAATCCAAACACAAGAATATATTGCGATCAATGTAGATGCTACAGAAGGCAATATTTCTTCTATTCCCAAAACGCAACTTTTACATTACTTCCAAAATTTAGGAGTCCAATTTCAACAAACAACAGAAGAAAGTACTGTGTCGCCACAAATAAAAAGTACAGAATATTGGAAATTCATTTTAATGATTCTCCTTTTTCTTGCCCTTGCAGAAACATTCCTATCAGTCATGAATACCAGAGCAGGTGCATGACAACTCGGAGTGAGTAGCCTAAGTGAAGCTTGTTGCTTCCCTATCACCATGGAAAGTTATACTTTATGACAGAAACAAGAATATATTTTGAATGGAAAACGCCACTTCCCCCATGGATTATTGCTTTATTTGCCGTATTTTTCATTATTTATGTATACAAATGCTATAAACACACAAATATACAACTAGGATTAAAAATACTTTTAGGCACCATTCGTATCGTAATTTTCTTGATTTTTCTTATTATTTTATGCGACCCTATTTGGCGTGAAGAAACATTGCGAACGCGAAAGTCAACGTTGCTTGTGTTAACAGATGTGTCTTTATCTATGAACACAAAAGACAATTACATAGAGCCTGCAGAAGTTTCTTTTATGCAACAGCTTTTGCCAGATACAGAGGACAAAATACGAATTGACATTATACGTGAACTTCTTAGCCAATCTGTTCGATTAAAAGAATTAGAAAAAGAATGCGAACTTAAATATTATCAATTTTCAGATTCTTTGATAGCGATAGATAATATAAATGAACTCAAAGCACAAGGACAACGTACTAATATTTATCAAAATTTAGTAAAAATTATAGAAACATACAATGGCAGGATCATTACAGGTATATACTTATTAACAGATGGGCAACACAACACAGGAGAAAAAACACAACTACTGCAAAAAGCTATACAACAAGCTAATTTACAAGATATTCCTATCACTACTATTGGAATGGGAACGAGTGAAAAGAAAAAAGACATCCAAATTATCAACATAGAAGCACCAGAAATAGCATTAGTAGATGATAAAGTGCGTTTTCAAGTAGAGATACGAAACATTGGATTTGAAGGACAAAGTGTGCCTATATATCTAAAATGGGGAGATACTCTATTGCGAAGTGAAACAGTCCAATTAGAAGAAGAAGAAACATCGCAACGATTTGATCTTTACCATACATTTGTACTTCCCGAAGAATACACACTTACTATTTTTATTCCTACACAAGAAGGTGAATTTACAGACCAAAATAATTATAAACAAGTAAACATTAAAATCATCAAAGAAAAAATTCGAGTTTTATATGTAGAAAACATGCCAAGGTGGGAATATCGATACTTAAAAAACGCATTAGTGAGAGATGAAACTGTAGTAGCAAACACATGGTTGTATTCTGCAGATTCCACATTTCCTCAAGAAAAGTCAAAATCTGCACCAGAAATTCATGGTTTCCCTAGTAAAGAAGAGCTCAAAGAATACCATTGTATATTATTAGGCGACGTGCCTTCTGCAACATTAGGGTCTAATAATATACAAAATATTGTACAATTTGTAGAAGAAGGTGGCGGACTTAGTTTTATAGCAGGAATGATAGCAAACCCCAATGAATATTGGGATACTCCTCTTGCTAATCTTTTGCCTTTTCAAATTGAATTTCGAGGTGTTGCAGAACCAACAAAATATCCACAATATCTAAAACTTACAGCAGAAGGAAAACAACATCCTATTATGAAACTTTCTTCTGACTATGAAGAAAACCTACAATTATGGGAAAGCGAACAAAAAAGGATTGTTGAATTTTATTGGGCATATCCTATATTAAAAACAAAACCTGGTACAACAATCTTAGCAACCCATAGACAAACAAACCATCCTATTATGATGACACAACTATTTGGAAAAGGAAGAACTTTTTTTACAGCTCTAGATTCTAGTTGGAGATGGCGATATCTGATCGGAGACCGCTATTTTTACAGATTCTGGGGTCAAGTCATTCGATATACAGGGATGGGAAAATTATCTACGTCAGACGCACAATACAACTTACGAAGCGACGATATAGAATATACTATTGGAGAAACAGTCCATATCACATTAACACATAGAAATCCATTAGTAAAATCACCACCTCAAAGTGTTGAAATTCAATACACAACCCCAGACAATCAAGAAAAAACAAAACAACTCATATCTAATGAAAACGACAGAGAAACATTAGAAGGCACGATCCTTGCCACACAAATTGGAACATACACTCTCCACTATACAGCACCAAATAATAAAGAACTCCAAGCTTCCTTTCAAGTCATTTCACCTAAAGCAGAATCTGGAAATACAGAACTTTTAGAAAAAGACTTGCAAACACTTTCTAAACAAACAAATGCATTGTACTTAAAACCCCATCAATTCGAAGAACAATTACAAAAAGTCATTCCTAAAAAAGAATACATTAAAGATAAAGATGAAGAATACCCAGCTTGGGATCATATATATCTTCTACTTTTTCTTCTTGCTTTATTTACTATAGAATGGTTTTTACATCTTTATAATAATGTATAATTTCAACTTGCCAATGAATTTTTAAATTGGCAATGAATTTTAAATTGGCAATTGTTAATTTAACATTGGCAATGAATTTTAAATTGGCAATTGTTAATTTAACATTGGCAATTAATTTTATATTGGCAAGTTGAATCTTATATTGCAATGAATTTTAAATTGGCAATTGTTGAGATTGGAATATAGATTTACGAAATTTTTCTAATAGATTTTGAATAGCATCTCTATATAATGTTCCACTTAAGCGACGATATTTTATGTAATAAAAGATTTTTTTATAAATTTTTAAAAGAAGTTCTAAAGAAATTTCACCAAAAGGAAGAGGAATAGACCCTAAATTCGATTGGTTACAACAAAGTAGAGCCACCCAAGTTTCACCTAATAAATCTTGGAAAAGTACAGCAAGGTCGTATCTACCAATTTCACCGAGAGAATGTATGATTTTTTTATATTGTCTAATAGCAGCTGTACTTTCTTGTTGTCGTAAAAGTTGTATAAGTTGAATAAAATCTTGTGTACATTGTTGGTATTTGCAGTAATAATCTTGGGCAGTAATTGTATAAGGATCTTGGATAGGAATATCTATTTTTTTATTTTGCAATTGCAAGGGTCGTATTCCATATTTTCCTAAAGAAACTTCATACTCAATCCATTTACTAAAAAGAGTGAAAAATTCTTCTGCTTGGTAAAAATATTTTGGTCCTTGCAATAAAATCATAAAACCAATATAGGATAAAATCCCATAATCACGTGAATTTTCTTGGAATCCAATTTGTAAATGGTCCCATGCTTGTAATAGATCTTGTTTTGTTAATACATGGACTCGTACATCATTTCGCTTTGGATTTAAATAATAACGTGTTGCTTCTAATCGTAATGTACCATGCTTAGGAAGTAATGTAAGCATCGTTTCTAAGGCTTGCTTTTGAAGTTCATGAATTGTTTCTTGTTCTTCATTATTCTCTAACTTACGAACAAGTTCTTGCAATTGTATTTTGATTTCTTTATTTTCTGGTGTCAGTTGAATCTTGTTTTCTTCATCTAGCTCTGTTAAATTATCTAATGCTCGTTTTGCACCATGAGGTTCTATTTTATCTGCCATTAATTTTCGAATCACAATATGAAATGTATTTTCAATGAGTCGTTCTGGAATTTTTTGTTCGATTTTATCGAAAATTTCTTTATTTTCTAATAAAATTTCATGCGTTTTTAACCTCTGTGTATCATGGATTGCTTTTCCTTGACGAAATTTTTTTAATAGTTCTTCTGTGGCAATATAGTTTTCATATAAAAGACGTGATTCTAACGCAGAACAACAATAATCTTGATAACATGTTTTCAAAGATTCTAGCAAAATTTTATCTGATTTGCGAAGTTTCATAGAACGTAAAGATTGAATGATGCAACAGGCTTCTCTAATTTTCCCTTGCATAGCCAATCGAATAGCTTCTTGGCTAATCATTTCTACTAAACCATCTTCTTTTGATGCAAGAGTGTAGATAAAATGTTGAATATTTTCTAATTCTGGATCTAATTGAAGTGCCTTGGCTGCTTGTCGTTTGCATTCCATGGAATCACCTTGTAAAAGTGCATTTAATGATTTGTCAAATAAATCCATGGCCTGTGAAAACGTACTTTCATTGAAAAAACATGTTTTTTCTGAATTTCCTTGTCCAAATCCATATATTAAATTAGGGTCTGCTATCGATAAATTTAATTTGTCTAAAATAGAAAGCAAGATAGCTTTTTCCACAATCACAGTTGACAATAATTTTGATTCATAATCTAAAGGATGCGTGAGATATAATTTCCTTGATTCATTTTCATTTTCAGAAAAAATATAAGGAATAATATATGAAATCGTTGTTTCTACAATATCACGAAATTGTTGGTCACTAGATTCATTATCACTAGCCATTCCTGTTCCTATAATAGGCATTCTCATAGAACCATTAGCAGGGAGTTTCCCAAATTCTTTTGCATAATTTTGCAAAACTTTATGAATGATTTCTTTATTAGTACCTGCTGTCATTGTGGCAACGCAACCTAAGATAATTTTATCTGTTTGTGTTTGCAATGCACCAGGAGAAATGCATCGAACTTGTCCTAGTTCCATAACGCCTTCTAAACCTCGACGCACTTCTGTGTAATTATGTGGTTGACTACAATAAAACACTTGGCGTGCCACAGGACCATAAGAATGATAAGGACGAGTATTGCATGATACACAAAGTGCTGAACAATGAGGCAAATCATCATTCGCTATGTCACTCTTTACAACAATAATTACAGGACGATCTGAAGAACATTTTTCCCAAGAAACTAGGCAAAGTCTATCTTGTAAATGATTCATAATATTTCCTTCTATACATGAAAATTATCTTTATTATATTTTATAAAATTGTTTTTATTATATTTTGTAAAAATAATTTGTCTAGAAAGAAAAATTGTGACTTTTTATACTTGTTTCTAAAAAAACATTGAAAAATATAAAATAATTTGGTATTATTTTTGCAGAAACAATGTAAAAATAAAATTTTTTTATTAAAAATAATTCATAACTAAAAAATATTATATTATTATAATACAAAGATTTCTGTCGAGGTTCGTGCAGAATATAACATAAACATTTCTGTCGAGATTCGTGCAGATTTTTTAAGATGACACCATTAATACTTCTGTCGAGGTTCGTGCAGAATATAACATAAACATTTCTGTCGAGATTCGTGCAGATTTTTTAAGAATATAATACAAAGACTTCTGCCGAGATTCGTGCAGATTTTTTAAGGATGACAACATGAAGACTTCTGCCGAGATTCGTGCAGATTTTTTAGAATTTTTTCGTAATAAAAATCATCAAATCGTTCCCTCCGCACCAATCATTGCATTGAATGATCCTACTTTACTTTTTACAAATGCAGGGATGAATCAATTTAAAGATGTGTTTTTAGGAACAGGTAAACGTTCCTACCGTCGCGTAGCTAACACACAAAAATGTCTTCGTGTTTCGGGGAAACACAACGATTTAGAAGTTGTAGGACGAGATAGTTATCACCATACTTTTTTTGAAATGTTAGGAAACTGGTCTTTTGGAGATTATTTTAAAAAAGAAGCCATTGCATGGTCTTGGGAACTGCTCACCACAGTTTGGAAGATTCCTAAAGATAAATTGTGGGCTACAGTGTTTGGTGGTGATGCAAAAGACGGATTGGAAAGCGACAAAGAAGCTTTTCAATTTTGGGAATCAGAAACAGATATCAATCCTGACCATATTCTAGAATTTGGGAAAAAAGAAAATTTCTGGGAAATGGGAGAAACAGGTCCTTGTGGTCCTTGTACAGAAATTCACATTGATAGAGGTTCTGTTTGTTGTGATAAGAGTCATATTCTAGGACATGTTTGCCAAGTAAATGGAGATTGTGGTAGGTATATTGAAATTTGGAATCTTGTTTTTATGCAATTCAATCGACAAGAAGATCAATCTCTAGTTTCTCTGCCTGCAAAACACGTAGACACAGGCATGGGGTTTGAACGAATAGTCAGTGTTTTGCAAAATAAACATTCAAACTATGAAACTGATATTTTCACACCCATTATCAAAGAGTTAGAAAAAATCACTGGCAAAATATATAAAAATACTAATTCTCCACAAGATGTGTCTTTTCGAGTAATTTCTGACCATATTCGTGCCTTGTCTAGCACTTTTGCAGATGGTGCCTTACCTGGAAACGTAGGACGCGGCTATGTACTTCGTCGTATTTTACGAAGAGCAGCACGATTTGGACGACAATATTTAGGAATGGAAGAACCTTTTATTTATCGTCTTGTTCCTGTAGTTGCTCAAATGTTTGATAATGTTTTCCCAGAAATTCAACAACGTGCAGAACATTTGCAATTGTTGATTCGAACAGAAGAAGAAGCTTTTGGACAAATGCTCACTCGTGGGATTCGTCTTTTTGAAGACATTGTCAAAGACATTAAAGCAAAAGGTGGTAAAGTATTTCCAGGAGACACAGCATATCGGCTTTACCAACAAGATGGTTTTCCAAAAGATTTAGTCGAATTAATGGCTCGAGATGAAAATTTAGAAATGGATGAAAAAGGTTGGGAAAAAGCACAAGCAGAACACATTGCTCGTTCTAAAGGAAAAACAGGCGAATATCTACTATCTATTTCAGATGTGGAAGGATTCACTGCCACAAAATTTTTAGGCTATGATATGTTGGAAAGTTCTGCAAAACTTGTTAAAATTATTGACCATAATAAACTCATTTTAGACCAAACTCCCTTTTATGCACAATCTGGTGGTCAAGTAGGAGATACAGGCATAATTTTTGCTGATAATTTCCAATTTCAAGTCATGGACACACAAAAATTTGGTGATATTATCATACATTTTGGTGAGATTCAAAAACAAGATCTTTCTAATATGCCAAAAGTTGTTACAGCACGAGTAGATTGTCAACGAAGAAAAAAAATCATGGCAAACCACACTGCTACCCACTTACTCCATGCAGCATTGCGAAAAATTCTCGGTTCCCACGTTGCACAACAAGGTTCTATCGTAGAACCCGATAGATTACGATTTGACATTTCTCATCCTAGAAAAATTACAGATGATGAACTCTATCAAGTGGAATGTCTTGTCAATGAATATATCTATCGCAATGCAACAGTCCAAAAAACACAAGAGAGCATGGAAGATGCCAAGGCACACGGTGCTATAGCACTTTTTGGTGAAAAATATGGTGACATAGTCCGAGTAGTTCAAATTGGTGATTATAGTAGTGAACTGTGCGGGGGAACACATACAGACCATTCTGGTGATCTAGGATATTTCCATATATTATCTGAAAGTGCTATCCAAGCTGGCGTACGACGAATCGAAGCCACCACGCGAGATAAAGCTGTGGAAGAAATCCTAAACCAACAAAAAATATTAAAAGATATAAAAGCACAACTCAAAGTCAATGAAACAGAGATCCTGCCACGTATCATAGCTATGCAAGAAGAAATCAAAGAATTGCGTAAAAAAGAAACACTCCAAATACAAAAAAATATACAACAACAAGCCAAAGAAATCGTTGCAGAAGCTCAAGACATGGGCAAAGGAAAAATCATTACTGCTAAAGTAGAAAACATTCCTGGAGCAGAATTACGAATCTTAGCAGATGCTGTTCGTCAAACAGGACAAAAATTAGCTGGTATGATTCTTTCTCAAATGCCTGAACAACTCTTTTTCGTAATCTTTGTATCTCCTGAACTCACCAAAGAGCTTGGTATCCACGCCGGGCAACTCATGAAAGAAATTGGTCCTATTCTTGGTGGAGGCGGTAATCCTAACAGAGCAGATTTTTCGCAAGGTCAAGGAACTAAAATGGATAACATGGACTCTGCTTTAGAAAAAATGCAAAAAATTTTGCAAGAAAAATTTTTAGCATAAAATTTTTATCATGGATGAAAAAAAAGATACTAGAAAAAGCGTAAATTTTCTTGCATAATTTTAAAAAACTGTTAAAATTAGAGGAAAAGAGTATTTTTTTATATAATTACATTATTTCGTTATCACGCTTATATAATTAAGCATTATTAAATTTAATAAGGAAATTTAAAGATGGCACTTCCGAAACGGAGACATTCCAACGCTCGTACACGTAAAAGAAGATCTCACGATGCATTACCTACGCCTTCTTTTGTATATTGTTCTCATTGCAATGCAGCAATATCTGCTCATTCTGTCTGTGATCGCTGTGGATATTATAAAGACGAACCAGTGATCAAGATCAAAGAAAAAAAAGAAAAGAAAAAAGATAAAATGGAATAATTGAAATATCCCGTAGATTGCAACCTTTATAAAGGAACAAATAGTGGTACGAGAAGAAATTCAATCAAAAGTCATTGATATCGTTGCTGAAGTTGTCGGAATCTCCAAAGATAATATAGATGTATCTTCCACTTTTAAAGATCTTGGAGCAGATTCTTTAGCTATATTAGATATTATTAGCAATTGTGAAGATGCTTTTGATATGACCATTGCAGATGAAGATGCAGAAAATTTAAAAAATCTCCAGGATGCAGTGGAATATATTTTTAGCAAACAAAAATAATAATCATCACTCACTCTAATTATTCTCTTAAAAATGGAAACTATCATTTTATAGAGTATAATTAGAGTTTTTTTTTATTATAATTAATGTAATATATTAGTGATTGTAATAAAAAATGTAATATATTAGTGATTGTAATAAAAAAATTATTATTTTGATCATGATAATAAAAATTAAAAATTAAAATTTTTCATATAACGAGAAAACATTATGGTAGAAAAACGACGAGTAGTAGTCACAGGAATTGGTACTATATCGCCTTTAGGAAATAAAATTTCCGATCTTTGGGAAAATTTATTAACAGGAAAGAGCGGCATTGCAAAAATTACAAAATTTAATGCATCTGATTTAATTTGTCAAATTGCAGGCGAAGTTAAAAACTTTGATCCAGAACCAATCATTCAAAAAAAAGATGTACGACGTTTAGATATTTTCTCTCAATATGCTATATTGGCTACAGAGGAAGCAATCCAAGATTCCCAATTCAATATTGAGCAAGAAGATCCTACAAAATGTGGAGTAATTCTAGGTACAGGCATTGGCGGACTCCACGAAATGGAATCACAATTTAGTATTATCCAAGAAAAAGGCGGTCGACGGATTTCTCCCTTTGCTGTAGCTAAACTTATGGGAAATGCTATGGTAGCAGAAATTTCCATTCGATATGGACTGAATGGAACTAGTTTTGTGACATCTTCAGCATGTTCTTCTAGTGCACATGCTATTGCACAAGCATTTCGAACTATACAATATGGTGAAGCAGATGTTGTAATCACAGGTGGGTCTGAAACAATTGTCACATATTTAGGCATTGCAGGATTCTGTGCTGTACGAGCACTGTCACAAAGAAATGATGAACCAGAAAAGGCTTCACGTCCTTTTGATAAAAATCGAGATGGGTTTGTAATGGGCGAAGGTGCAGGCATTTTAATTTTAGAAGAACGGGAACATGCGTTGCAAAGAAATGCAAAAATTTATGCAGAACTCAAAGGCGTTGCATGCACATCAGATGCATTCCACATTACACAGCCCCATGAAGACGGAAAATATGCAACTTTAGCTATGACAAAAGCATTGCAAGATGCTCAACTCAATCCTGACCAAATACAATATATCAATGCACATGGAACGAGTACATACCATAATGATAGAATAGAAACACTTGCTATACATAAGGCATTTGGAGAACATGCAACTAAACTTGCGATTTCTTCTTCTAAATCTATGATAGGTCACTTAGTAGGTGCAGCAGGTGCGGTCGAAGCTATTGTCACTTGTCTTAGCATCTACTATAGCAAGGCTCATCCTACAATTAATTTAGAAACACCAGATCCAGAATGCGACTTAGACTACATTCCCAACACAGCTCGTGAATTTCCCATTGACAATGCACTGTCTAACTCTTTTGGTTTTGGCGGTCATAATGTTTCTCTTGCATTTTCTAGCATATAAAATTATGGAGATTCGTCTATAGAGCATGCATAGTGTGTTTTTAAAAAGACATGAAAATTATAGTGATTGTATTTATAGACATACATAACTTTAAAAAAGACAACAAGCAAAAAAAATAAGTATATTTTATTTTTTGTTTGTTGTCTTTTTTTATGGATTGGAATTATAACGATATATATAGTAGATGTAGTTATGGATTGGAATTACAAAGGTATGTGAAGATGCGTTCTGTGGGTTTATAGTGTTGTATATAAATTTGTAAAAGATAGGATGTTTTTATATAGGGTTGAATTTGCTCTGCGATTTTTCCAGCCCATTCTATAAGAACAATATTCGGTGATTGAAATAAAGTAGAACCACCAAGTGCATGAAGTTCATTGGGATCATAGAGCCTATAAGCATCAATATGGTAAATGGGGATAGTTTTTGTTTTGTATGTGCCTTGGTATTCATTGCAAATAGTAAATGTCGGAGAATTGACGTGTTGTGGAACTTGCAGATGTTCACAGAAATATTTTGTAAAATATGTTTTGCCAGCACCTAGGTCGCCTTGGAGTTGTATAATGATGAGTTGATTGCCAAGATATGGTTCTATTGTCTCTAAAATCTTTTTTGCCAATTGTTTAGTTTCTTGTTCGTTGTGCGAATGGAACGTAGTTCCTTGAATGTCTCCTTGGCGTAGGATATGTATTCCTTCTAAGGTTGTGTCCATCACAGTGCTTGTCTTTTGTTTAGGAAGTGTGCCTGCATCTAGTATAAGAGAAATATATTGTTGCTGTTTTTTTGTGGTGTTGTCTAAGATATCTTGGATAGAATAAGGTGTTTTTTTATACGAGGCATTGGCAGAAGTGGCTGTAATGGGTTTGTTATATGTTTCGATAAGTTCAAGAATAAGGGGATATGCTGGAATGCGAATTCCTAATGTTCCTATAGGAGATTCTACATGAGGTGCTACTTTATGTTTTCCCTTGCAAACTACAGTAATAGGACCAGGCAAGAAATTTTTAATAATGTTTTGGGCAGTGGGATTAATGTGAACATATTGTTCTGCCATATTTTGGTTTGCCACTGCAATAGAAATAGGTTTATCTGTTCGTTTTTTTTTGTATTGCAATAGAGTTTGTATGGCGTTTTCATTGGTAGCATCTGCAGCAATGCCATAACATGTTTCTGTAGGATAAATGACTAATTGTCCTTTGTTGAGTTCTTGTATCGTTTCTTGTATAGCTTGTTGTTTTGTTTCTGGAGTAATTTGTATAATTTTCATTGTATTTTATAAAAGGATAAAACTATATATCGTAATTTAAAACTATATATCGTAATTTAAACTATATATTGTAATTTTGAGAAAGGATATATATTCACCATACATATAATCTTATATAGAAGTTTTATACAATAGGTGTGTATTTAGAAATTGCATGGAAAGCGAATTTTATATAGGCATAAAAAAACTACCCGGCAAGGACTCGAACCTTGAATAACAGAACCAAAATCTGTGGTGTTGCCAATTACACTACCAGGTAATCCATGAATTCATTTCTGATTTCATTATTATGATTCTAATATACCATTTTTTTTTGTTTTGTCAAGTTATTTTTTTATTTTTTTATTTATGAAGATGGACTGTGTAAATGTGAATTTACCATCGTTTTTTATTTATGAAGATGGACTGTGTAAATGTGAATTTGTAATAGTCTCTTATTGATCAAGATGGACTGTGTAAATGTGAATTTGTAATGTGTCTTTTATGATATCTAACATTCCTTGTCTAGGAATTTGTAGGTTTAAAGGATATAAAATTAAATCTGCTTCTTGGTTTTTATCAATGGAACGAAAGATTTTATCTGTTTCTGTAAATTCTATTGTTCTTTTTGGTGTGATCCAAAAAAAACGTTGTCGTTCTTTGATAGTAACTAAGTCCGAAACTAAAGTTCGTTGCAATTCTCTACCATGCGGAATTTGTCCTTTTTGACTTTGGTAAAGGATAGCAATGAGTTGTTGCATTTCATTTCGAAGTAAAGCAACACAAATAGTTTCGTCTGAACTTTCTGCAAGAGAGAGAGCATCAATCGTGAAAATAGCATGAATTTTTTGAGCTGTTCGATCTATTTCATCTTCCCAAAATAAGAGTTCCTCTTCCCATTCAGGATTATTTTCTTTTTGTTTTGCTGTTTTAGCACGGGGTAAGATACTATCTATATTTTCATGAGCAATGATGCGGTCTTCTGTTGTATTTGTGGTGGAAACGCAAGAGGTGCAAAAAATAATAATCAGTATACACAACAAAACCATATTTATTTCCCTTATTATAAACCTGTAGGAACATCAATAAATTCATGTTGGAGTTTTAATTCTTCTGCTAAACGTTCTCCTAAAGCACGAATTCCAAATGTTTCTGTAGCATAGTGTCCTGCATAGACAACGTTTAAGTTTGATTCTAAGGCTTGGTGGTATGTTGTATGTTTTCCTTCTCCTGTAATGAATAAATCTAATTGAGAAGACGCAGCCAATCCTATTTCAGAAGATCCACCTCCAGAAACAATACCAATCTTTTGGATCATGTTTTTTCCAAAAGCAAGTGTATGACAATTCGTCCCTGTAAGATTTTCTAGACGTTCAATTACTTTTTCTAGGGGCAATGGTTCTGGATAATGAGCTTCTACACCAATAGCCATATCATTGTAATTGCCAAAAGGTTTGACGATATTTAATCCCATTTTTTTTGCAATTATGGCATTATTCCCAATTTCTTCGTGCATATCTAAAGGAAGGTGCATTCCATATAGAGAAATTCCTTTTTGTATAAGAAATCGAATGCGTTTACCATGGTCGCCTTGGATCAATAGGCTTTTCCCCCAAAAAAGACCGTGGTGTACTAAGAGAAGTTGTGCTTTGAGTTCAGCTGCTTTTTTAAATGTTTCCATGCAAGCATCTACAGCAGTTGCAATTTTTGTAACTTTTTCCCCTGCATCTACTTGTAATCCATTTTGTGAAAAGTCTTTACTAGGAAAATAAGGTGCAAAAATTTCATCAATATATTTTGTAAGTGTATAAAGGTCCAACAGTTTCTCCTTTTAATATAAAGTATTTCTGAATGAGATAAGGCAATAATATATAAAGTATTTCTAAATGAGATAAGACAATAATATTAAAAATTTCAATAATTTAAGTATTAGGAAAAATAGGTTTCTTTGTTTTTCTATCTATCATTTATATTGTACGACTTAATTGAGTCATCGTGAGTCAGTCTACACTATTTGAAATCATAGAAAAACAAAGATAAAACTCAGCTAAATCTGATCATCTTGAAGTTTCCAATCTATTTTTACTTGTTCTTTCTTTAAAAGATATATATAGCATCCCAATGTAGGAATTAAATCAATGGCCAGCCCAATTCCAAACATTAGTGAAATACTTGTTAAAGTAGGAATCCATACTCCAATTTTCCAAAGGATAAACATTGTTACGTAATATAATCCATTTGTGAATATACTTTGTATAAGCATATACAGAGTTTTGCCTCTACCATAAATAGTGCCATCACAAATACAATTGAATATGTATATAATGTAAAATGCAGATTGAAGGAGTACTATATTAAATATTGTTTCATAAGCATTGCTTTTTAAAACATAATAAATAAATGGTTTCCAAAGAGGAATAGATGCAAACCAAAGGAAGCTAAATAAAGTGGAAATAACAATATATCCTAGTGTTTTAGTTCTTATATTATCTTTTGTTTCTGCTGTTTCTTTCTTGATAACATCATACAGTGCTGTAGCAGGAAGTAACAACCAAGTCCATATAAAATTGTTTACAATCCAGTATGTACCTTGTTCAGATATTACATTCACTAAACGAGATACCATGACCATAAAAGCTATGTTTCTAACAAGAGATTCTAAGCCAGAGAATAAACCGATTCTTCCATATTCTTTTAGCCAAGAAAATTCTAGCTTCTTTTTTCTAAATATATAGATATTTTCTCTTTTTAAGAAAAGGATAGCAACTGTTACTAAGACTATAGAAACAATGATATTTGAAATTGCTATTCCATTCACTCCAATATTTGCTGAAAATGGTAATGTAGAAATCAGGAAAGTATCTAATATCATGGATAAAGCTGTTTGGATGACTAATAAAATATACATGTATTTATCTTTACTCATAGATACAAGAAGCACAGTAATAAATTTAGATAAAATGCTTATTGTAGATGATATACTTTCAAGACGAATGTATGTAACAGTTTCATTTATAGTAGAGGGATCAGATGCCATCCAATTGCAAAGTGGTCTGGCAAATAAAATAATAAATACAGATAAAATAAAATACGTGCCACCACTTATTAATAACCCTGTTCTTGTTTTATTTTCTAATTCTTCTATAGAACCTAGGGATTGACCTAATAAAAAGAAGAGTGGCAAAATAAATGCTTCTTCTATGATTTCATACAGCAAGTTGATCCAAGCTAGTTGCGATGCAATATTCACTCCCCAATTTTCTGGCATATCACCTAAAAAATAAATTCTTAAGGTGCGATATAATGCTGGGATAAAAAGTGTTACTGCAAGTACTAACCAAAGACGCCAATTAAAAGTTTTTATAGATTTTAATACTGATTTCATCTAACTTCCTAGAGAACGTTATTTATTATTCTTTTTTGAATTCTTGTTTATTATCTTTCCAGTCAATGCGCAATTCACGATTGGCAGTAATCGGACTATGATTTACAATGTGTTGTTTTAAAATGCTAGATAAAATAAATCCTGTGTCTATGCCTTTGTAAGTGGGGAACATGTAATATCCATCACCACCTGTTGCCATAAAGGAATTGATTGCCACTCGATATTTTTTGTCCATTTCTAATGGTTTATTATTATATTGAATGGTTTCTACAGTGTCTTCTTTTAATCGTACATATAGTCCAGCTATTTCTAAATATCCACCAGGCTGTACACTAC
This sequence comes from Planctomycetota bacterium, assembly GCA_017993505.1. GTDB lineage: Bacteria > Planctomycetota > Uabimicrobiia > Uabimicrobiales > JABWCH01 > JAGOMP01. The sequence goes on along the minus strand of JAGOMP010000002.1, from coordinate 72,904 downwards.
CAGAAGCCATATGTTTAAAAATTTCTAAAATTTCTTTGCCAGTAAGTTCATATATATACATGCTATTGGTAAAAGGCAAAATAGTTAATACTGTTTTGTATGTAGCAGTTCCGCTGAGTAAATCGCTACGAACTCCGCCCATATTTTGTAATACAATGTCAACGTTACATTGTTCTTTAATAGCATCGCATAATAAATTGCCTAAAGGAGAAGATTTAAAAGGTTCTAATTTGCTATTTTTATAAATATCTTCTTTGATTTCGCCCAATGGTTCTGCTAGTAGTTTTTCTGTTTCTTTTAAGTATTTGTTAAGAACTTTGCAAGCAACAGGATGATCTGCAAATTTTTCTTCCATATTCATACAAACTATTTTGCCAGATTCTTCTAATGGTTTATCTAGGTTGATACCTAAAAGGCGATAATTCATATGGACTGCTTTTTTATCTTTAAATTCAATGTCCCAGCGCCCCATACTAATACCATATTCCCCAGCTTCTACAAGCCAAGAATTTCCAATTTGCATAGGTTCCATCATGAATAAATGATTATGTCCTGCTAATACTAAATCAATTCCTGGAAATTGTTTGACAAGTTCTACAATAGTTCCATGATCCAAATGAGTTAGGGCAATGATAAAGTCTACTTTTTCGCGCAATTCTTTAATAATATTGGGAAGAACAAGTGCAGGATCTATAAATTCAATGCGTTCATCTTTTCCATGTGTACTAATATAGCCTGTTTCTGGATGAGATAAGGCAAAAACACCAATTTTAATTCCTTGGACTTCAAAAATTTTACTTCCAGGGAAAATAGGTTTTTTTGTTTCTTTATATACCACATTGGTAGCAAGATAAGGGAAATTAGCTAAAGAGGCTTGTTGTAATAGATTTTCTAATGTGAGATCAAATTCATGATTTCCTAAAGCCATGGCTTGGTATCCCATTAAATTCATGAGTTCTATATCAGGCTTTCCCATCAACATATCAGAAACTGGTTCCCCAGTATTAATATCTCCACAGTCTAATAAAAGGATGGAACCACCTTTTTGTGCCACTTCAAAACGAATAGATTCTATTAAACTCATTCGGGCTGCCATGCCACCAACATTATGTTGTCCTGCAACTCGAAAAGATTCTAAATGACCATGATGGTCATTAGTATGTAAAATCGTAATGGTCTGACCAGTACAAAAAATACAACAAACAAGCAAGAAAAAAAATATTTTTTTCATACTGAAAAATTCCTAAAAAATATAAGTAAAATAATCATTTATAACTTTTTATAAAAAAAACAATTTTCTACTTGACAAGTAGAAAAAAAAAGGTATAATATATTATGTAATCAAGTAAAGATTACATTCGAGTTTACCTGGTAGTGTAATTGGCAACACCACAGATTTTGGTTCTGTTATTCAAGGTTCGAGTCCTTGCCGGGTAGTTTTTTTATGTCTATATATAATCAATAGTCTTTGTATTTTAGCAAATTGTCCTTAAAAAGTCAACAGAGAAACTTTATTTTGTTTCTTTGAAATTATATAAAAAGCGATGCTAGTATTTTTAAAGTAAGAGTACTAGCATCGCTTTTTTTTGGAAAATCACTCTCTAATTTTTTTTGTTTTTTGTAAAGCTTCTGAAATTCCGTATGTTTTATAAAAATAAATAAAATTTATATAATTTTTATACAATGAAACGTATTTTGAAAAAGATCGGGAAATATGTATATAAAAGAGTATAGATAATTTTTATCTATACTCTTTAGATGTTTATACATTACAGAATGATCTATATAGTTGTTGGATTTCACGGACTGATTGAAATCGTTCTTCTGGAACTTTACAAATGCATTTCATGATTAAGTCGCTAACTGGTTTTGAAATAGTGGTATCCACTTCATCTGGTCTAGGCGGTTCTTCGTTTATGATGCATTGGATGATTTCATGTAGAGGTAATGTAAGTCTAAAGGGATATTTCCCAGTGTGAATCCAATAGAGAATGATTCCTAAAGAATAGATATCAGATTGGACTGTGATGGGTATTTTCGATAAATTTGGTTTTTTTTCAAGTTTATTGATGATAAAGTAAACATATTCTGGACTAAAATAAATAGGAACAAATCTCCCTTGTTCTTTACTCATTAAATGGAGTTGATTGTAGATCCTTACTAAACCAAAATCACTTAAAATAGGAGTTTGACCTTTTAAATATAAAATTTCTAAACTAATGTTACCATGTAGAACATTTTTGTCATGAGCATACGCCACGGCATCTAGTATTTGGAGTATGATTTGGGGTGTTAATCTTTTATCTTGTTTGAGCATAGGCCAAACTTGTTTAAATTCGTGCATATTGCTGATAAATTCTGAAAGGTAGCAAATTTTTCTTTGGTAATGTCCAATAGCATACGAAATATGGATGTTGGGATGTTGTAATTGTGTTGCGTTTTGAAAATCTTGTAAGATAAGTTCTTGGTTTGCTTCATGAGCAAGGTCTCGTTCCATAATTTTAGCAATATAATTACGATTGTTCCAAGTAGCATCGTACATTGTGATAAATTTGTTTTTCCCAATGCTTTTGCTGATTTCTAAATTTTGAAAGTTTTCAAATTGGAAGGATTTAGATTCGATGGTGATAGGTTCGATTTCATCGTCATCATCATCTAAATCTAGCATAATAGTACTTTCTTGAGCTGGTGTTGTGGTTTGTGCTGGTTGAACAGAAGGTGTGATAGGTTGCGGAATAGATGGTGAGGCTGATGTTGTAGTTTGTGCTGGTTGTAGTTGTTGTTGGTAACTAGTAGGCGGTAGATTATCTTCCTCATCTTCCTCGTCATCATCTATTCCTAATACTAAAGTCATGTCGTTCGTACTAGAAGAAGCAGGAACTTGGACAGGAGTAGGAGTGGATGCTACAGTAGTAGGAGTAGGCATGGGTTTGTCTTCTGGTATAACTTGTTGAGATATGTTTTGTACGATTTTATTTTGCTGGATTTGTTCTTCTTCGTCCTCCTCGTCATCATCTAGATCTAACATTAATGTCATATCGTCTGTACTAGAAGAAGTAGGAGTTTGGACAGGAGCAGGAGTGGGGGGGATAGTAGTAGGAGTAGGCATGGGTTTGTCTTCTGGTATAACTTGTTGAGGTATGTTTTGTACGATTTTATTTTGCTGGATTTGTTCTTCTTCGTCCTCCTCGTCATCATCTAGATCTAACATCAATGTCATATCAGATGTTGCAGAAGTGGAAGTAGTTGTTTGTGGTTGGGAAGTTGTTGTTTCTGGTGTTTGTTCTTCGGTTTCGTTATGTTCAGAAAGATCAATGCCTAACTGCATAAATCGAGCCACATCGTCCATATCAGCAATGTTTTCTTCTTCGTTATCATCCATATCTAAAACGAGTGTGCTTTCTCCTTTGATTGGTTGACGTCCATATCGACTCATTTCATCAAATTCAGAAAATTTTTCTGCACTGATCGCATTGGAAAATTCTTCGGAACTATATAGAGGAGCAGTTACCAAGTTATCTTCTAAAATTGTAGAATCACCATATTCTTTTAATAAATTGTCTCTATCAGATACTACATGAGATTTTTTAGGAAGACTAGCTAGTGTAGATTTTGTAAATGCTCGTACTTCTACTTCAGGTGCTGTTGCTGGATCAAATCCATCACCTTCAATGAATAAGCAACCTTGATTTTCTTCTATAATAGGTGCATCATTCAATGGCACTGGGCTACTATCCTGCTTAATAAATGTATCCTGCTTAATAAATGCGTTATCATCAGCAAAACTTAATGCATAATGGTCTACTTCAAATTGTTGATCATCTATGGAAATTTCTGTGGAAATTACGCTTCCTTCCATAGGTTGTAATCCATCGTCTATAAAGTCCAATGCCTCTTGGAATATATCTTCCTCAGAAGTACTCACATCATTATCTTTTGCAAATGTATTCAATGCATTTTCATCTGTTTCAAAAGTACTCTGTTCATTGTCTTCTAGAAATGTATCTAACTCATCTTCATCTGTTGGAAAAGTTTCTTTTTCTGGAGTAGTTATTGCTTGGTTTTTTATACCAAATTCATCAAAACTACTTAACCTATCCTCTTCAGATATATCATTTTCTTCTTGGTCGTCTAGAATTTCTTTTTCTCGAGCCTGCTTTTCTAATAAGTCTAAATCAATATCAATGTCTTCATCAATGTCTTCTAATTCTTCCCATGCAACAGGACTTTTTTTTGTTTTTAATAATTCTTCTACTTCAGGAATATTAGGAAGTTCTGAATGGCTTTCATCAAATTTAAGCGGTCGTAGTCTGGCAAGATTAAAGTTTTTAATAAATTCTATGTCGTCTGTGTAAACGGTTTGTTTTGGTAAAGATGTATTGGAAACTCTTTTCCGCAGCATTTCTGTACCTGCAGAAACATTTATCATCTGTGGTTTTTGTGTTGTAGTCGGTTTTTCTTCAGTTTTTGTCTCAGCTCTAGGTGGAACAAGAACCATAATACCACAATGTTTACATTTAAATCTTTTGCCTACATCTTCTTCTGCAACGCGGTACATGGCTTTGCATCTGTCACAGTGAGTGACTCGTTTTTTTTGTGCATTAGAACCTAATAGCTGGGCGTTATCTGATTTCCGAATGACTCCATTTTTAATCAAAAGTTCTTCCAAAGAAATAACAGTTTTATTTTTTAATAGGCGGTCAACTTCATCTAAGTAGCGCTGAACTTCTATTTTGGATATAATTTTCTTAGAAATCAATGTTTTTGCAAATTCTAAATCTTTTTTGGTTGGCATATTTGGAACTCACTCACTTGAATTGCTGTTATTATAGGAATGCTCCCTAGGCAAAGGTAGGGAGCAACTGTTTATTCATTTTATTTTTTTTGATCTGCATCTCTCATTGGAAATCGGGAAATGATGGTAGCTGGTTCATACATCGGGAATGTGTCTCCATTTTGGAGTTCTGTTATATTTTTATGTTGAATGGCTTTGCCTGGTGTAACAAGAAAAATTCCAATGGAATTTCCAACTTGAGCTTCTTTTTTATCAATGTATGCCATACCAATTTGAAAATTCTCAACAAAGGCACAACTGGTAACTACGCCAATGCGTTTTCCTTTTTTGTTGACAACGTACGCACCAGGACGAATGGCACGAACGCCTGTACCAGATAAAGAAAAACGAATGATTGTATGTTTCGTGGCATTGTCATGTTCTAAAAGTCTTGCTTTGCCAATAAAAAATGGTTTGTGGTATTTGACAAAAGAGCCGTAACCAGCTTCCCAAGGAGTAATGTTGAGTTCGCCAGCAAGTTCGTGACCATAGAGTGGAAAACCAGCTTCTGTTCTCGTGGAATCTCTTGCACCAAGTCCTGCGGCTTGGATACCAAATTCTTTTCCTTGTTCCATGAGAATTTGCCATAATTTGCTAGCATCTTCAGGATGTACATAAAGTTCAAATCCCCACTCTTCGCCTGTATAACCTGAACGAGAAATGATAATTTCAATGTCTTGGAGTTTAGCTTCAATAAAAGTAGCTTTTGCTAATTTTGCCATGCGTTCTTGGAGTTTAGGTTGTTTGGCAGCAAGTTTTTGCAAGATTTTTAAAGAATGTGGACCTTGGAGTGCTATGTCTACTTTTTGGTCTTTACCAGCACTAGCGTCTTTTAAGTTACGGATTGTGGGAACAATGTCTACAGTGATTTGTGGATTGTCAAGATCGATGATGACTTTTTTGGAAGCCACTGCATTTAACCATTCTATGTCTTTTTCAGCATTGGCTGCATTGATAACTACCATGAAGTTTTCAACAGAACGGCAATATACCATAATGTCGTCAATGGCTTTTCCTTCAGGATCCATGAGATATCCATATAGAGATTGTCCTGGTATCATTTTAGAACAATAATTTGTACTCACAAGATCTAAAAATCTAGCAGCACCATGTCCTGACACTTCAATGACTCCCATGTGGGTAACGTCAAATAAAGCAGCAGTGTTTCGAACAGCATAATGTTCTTCTACGATGGAAGTATAGAGAATGGGCATTTGCCAACCTGCAAAAGGAACTAACGCACGGTTTGTCAATTTTTTATGTTCTGCTACTAAACAAGTTTCTCTAGGTTCACCATCATATACTTTGAATTCATGGGTTGCAAGGGGAGTTTGTTGTATATGTTTGCGAACTTCATGGCAACCAATGAAATAGGGTTTCGTAAAATCAAATTCTGAAGGAAATTTTGCAAATGCATCTGCACCAGTCTTGATATTGAGTAGCCCTGCTTTGTCTTCATGATTGGCAATGACCATACAGCCACTTTCCACAACTTGTTGTTCCTTAATTTGAGCAACAATTTTTGGAAGGACGCTTTCTAATGCATAGATTTCATACCAATACGAATTATTTTCGAGTTGAATTTTAACTATATGGACTTGATTGTTATCAACAAGAAATGTATTCCATTTAAAAGGGACATTGGCTTCGGGACAGAGTTTAAGTGCGATTGCTTCGGCTTTGGGGCCTAAGAGAAAAACACTGGCAATTGTTAAAATTCGATCTGTCCAGTCTTCAATGATAACAGGACCGTCAATTTTATTATAAATGCATGTGTCATCAAAAGCAACAAAACCATCAGAAAGGTCACGTAACCAAGTTTTTACAATTTCTCGTTGTGTAGATGGAACAGACATGAAAAAACGAGATTCATGTGCACAGAGATTTTCTAAACGAAATAGAGATACATGTGTAAGCACATTGCCTTTTCCATCTAGTAACCAAGTATGCATGCCTTGGCCAGCTTGTAAGTTATAAATATTGCCTGTGACTACAGGAGCTAAGAAAAGTTCTGCACGTTCACCTGAAATTTCCAACAACCCTTGTTCTGGATTTTGAACAAAAACAACAGATTCTTGGCGAGCTTTTTCTTCTTCTTCTTGTTTTCCTAAACTCCATGGAATTGTCACACCATTTTTTTCTACAGTGATGAGACCTTCGATAGCATCTGTTTTGCTTTGTAATCCTTGGATAGGATGAAAATAATGAGGATACAATGGATAATTGGGATGATAGTCTTTCATCATTAATTTTTGTACGCCTATTCTAGCTTCGGCTAATATAGATCGCTCTACGCGAGCTCGACAACGTGCTCCCCCAGCAGTTTCTACGTTAAATGTATTTGCATTGTTTAAGACAAGAGCAATGATACGAGCTAATTCAGCCATTTCTTCTGTACCCATACCAATTTGTGTTACCCATGTAGTTCCTAATCGAATTGCACTGGAATCTGTAGATGTCACATCGCCAGGGATTGTGTTTTTGTTGCATGTAATGCCACATAAATCGAGTACTTGAGATGCAATATCACCTTTGAGAGGCAATCCAGATTTTGTTTTAATTTTTCTTAAGTTTACTAAACAAAGATGAGTTTCTGTCCCATTGCAAGCGATTTCTAATCCATGTTTTTCTAAATTTTCTGCTAAAGCTTTTGCATTTTCTACTACTCGTTTCATCAAAGTTTTATATTCATTCGAACCAGCCAGTTTGAACGCAGTTGCTAAAGCTGCAATAGTATTGATGTGAGGACCACCTTGTTCACCAGGGAACACACCATTGTCAATTTTTTTTGCTATCTCTTCATCTGTTGTTAAAATCAAAGCACCTCGTGGGCCACACATTGTTTTGTGAGTAGTCATTGTTACAACGTGAGCATAACCTACTGGGTTAGGAAATAAACCAGCAATCACAAGACCAGATGGATGTGCAATGTCTGCTAATAAGTAGGCACCTACTTCATCAGCGATTTCTCGCATAATTTTCCAATCAATTTTCCAAGGATATGCACTAGCACCACCAATTAACATGCGCGGTTTTTCTTTACGAACAAGTTCACGAATTTCATCATAATGAATCCTGCCTGTTTCTGCATTGATTTCATAGGAAAGAACGCGATGCAGTTTTCCAGAACGATTGAATTCACTACCGTGAGTTAAGTGTCCACCATGAGGCAATGCTAATCCAATGACTGTTTCTCCAGGTTTTACAAGTGCTTGATATACAGAGTTATTGGCAGCAGCACCAGAAAGTGCTTGGACATTTACATAAATATCTTCTGGTTTAATATCTACAAACTCGTCTTTATGTGCAAATAGTTTTGCAGCACGTTCTTGTGCTAAAACTTCAATAAAGTTGACATATTCGCAACCTTTATAATGGCGACGATCACCATAGCGACGATGGAATGACATATAACGAGCTGTATTTAAAACTCGGGAGCGTTCTCGATGGCTTAAACGCGAAGAAGGATATCCTTCTGCATAAATATTGGAAAAAACAGAAGCTTGTGCTTCTAAAACTGGTTCAGGACAAATACTTTCAGAAGCAATTAAGATGATTTTTCGTTCTTGACGTCGTTTTTCCATGTCAATCAAACGAAATGTTTCATTATCAATATCAGCTAATTTTCCAGACAAATAAGGATAAGATTCCATAACTTCCCTCATGTAATTTTTTTATATCTAAAATTTTGACTTTCCTTGCATCCCTGCCCTTATACAGGTATATAACGTACTACAATTAACATATTGTATCTTACATTTTTCTCAATGTCAAATATAATATTCAAACAGAAGCTTTTAAAGAATTACATAAAAAAGGTTTTCACAAGATGCTATATAATGCATTGTTATTGTTATATTTAGATATTGCTAACCTTTTCTATTGTTATTGTCCTGTTTACATGGTTTCAGCTACGATTATATAAATAAAGTTTTATATATAATGTTATATAATGCATTGTTATTATTATATTTAAATAGTATTAGACAATATCCTACAAATCATAGATGTCAAGACTGTTATATACATAATAATGGTGTTAAACATTGCTAGATTTTTCTGACTTAAAAGTCATTGATAACATATATTCCGATTCCATAGACATTGCCTGAGATAAATTGTCTTTTTCCCCAAGAATTTTGAAAGAGTGATATGTCATATCCTGTTTGGTTTTCGTATCCTATGCAATGGAGAACAGAAGAAAAAATTTGAAAATGGCTCGTTGTATTTTTTTGATTTTCTATGCTTTTTTGTGCTATTTTTTGAAATTCTGTAAAAGATTTTCCTGTTGCTAATACAAAAAGTGGCACATTAGCTTGCGAAATAGGAGCATCTACAACCATGTTTGTGGGGGAGGGGATATTATTTTCAAAAAAACTTTGGCCATGGTCTGATGTGTAGAATAATAGGCAATCTTTTGTTTTTGTGCCTTCGTAAAATATGCGAAAAAATTCGTCTACGTTCCAACGAATAGCATTTTGATAGCTATTTTCAATTAATGTTAAATTAGGCATCCATTGGGAAGAAGTTAATGTGGGTTGTAAATGGCGTGCAGAATCAGGATAACGATTTTCATAGTGAAAATGACAGCCCATTTTATTAACATAGGTAAATGTGGGGCGAGGGTCTTGTGCAATTTCTACCATTTTTTGTGCAATGAGATGATCCACAAGCATAATGTCAAAATTTATTTTGCCTTTTAAAAGTTGCACATATTCATCTACATATTGAAGGTCACTCTGTCTCATAAAATTCACTGGCATAGATGTGGGATTTTGTCCTTCTATGAATATTACTCGATAGCCTGCTTTTTTGGCATATTGAAAAATATGAGGTTGTTGTAGAGATATTTGGTCAGAGTCAGGAATTTGATGAAATCGCAATCCTGTTTGTAAAACTAAGTTGGAAATGGCAGATGTATTTCCCGCAGCAGAACAAATACCCCAATTGAATAAAGGTAAAGTTTGTAAAAAAGGGGTAGATTTCATTTTTTCATTGTTAATGCTTAAATAATCACCTCGGATGCTTTCATCTACTACTAGAAAAATGTTGGGGAATTTTTTTTCTGTATTATGTTCTAATGTAACAGGTTTACGATTCCCTTGATAATATGGTGGATCGATAGCTAAATAGGAAATTAAGCTAACTTTAAAATACATAGGAGAAAAAAAAGCTAAATATAATACATTTCCCAAGGAAAATATAATTCCACATAAAAGAGTGGCTCCACCTAGTGACCAAATTCCTCGAATTTTAGGCATCCAGCGTAGGATTACAATAAGAAAAAGAGTAATGCCAATACAAATAGACGTAGAAAGTATAAAACGATCGTAAAACATGCCGATTGCATCATCAGCATATTGTGTTCCCCAATGTAGCATATCTACAGCTTCATCTAAATAGTAACCATATGCATTGATCTTTTGATATGCCATAAATACGCCCATGGAAATAAACGTTCCCACGAATCCTACAATTTGTAACCATTTCCATTCTGATAAAAATATCAACACACCGACTAAAGACATGCATAAGTATAAAATTACATAGATAACTTTCCAAATTTCGCCGTTTTTTCTCCCAATATTTCCTAAATATTCCCCGATTCCTCGATATCCAGGATCTAAGAAAAAAAATAATAAGGTAAAAACAATATAAAAACAAATGAAATAAATAATGTTTCGTTTTGTAGAATAACTAGATGTGGCAAAAAACATGTATATATCACCTTGAAAAATATAGAATAAAAAAAATTTTGTAAAAACAATAGATTTTATTGTACGCTTACTTTATATTCTGTCAATATGAAATTATATTCTCACCATATCTAAATAAAAGTAAAAATAAGATAAAAAAATTATAGATGCTTTATATATTTTGCAAAAATGACAAATATTTTGTCATTTTTGTCATTTATGAAAATATTTGGAAATAATTTATTTAAAAATAAAATAATGATAACTCATTGTATAATATTGCGTTATAGTTATTTTAAATAAAATTATTTTATTGGCATTGTATTTGCTCTATATGATAGGTGAAAAGAAAAAACTAAAGATTATAAAATATAATATATGATATAAAACAATAAGATATAATTATAAATTAAATTTTAATAAAAAAATTAAAATTATAAAATATACTTAGATTTATATACATTTAAGTATACAATAGATAAGTATAATTTATATGAATCGTCTTAGAAAAAAAATGTAAAAAATTCAATAACAAAATGTATCATACAGAATTATTAGGAGATAAATTATGAAGAGTTTGATTCCTTGGGGTTCACAAAATAGTCTATTAGATTCCCCTTTTGAACATTATTTTGATAACTTATTTAAAGATACAGCAATATTTCCTCTTCTTCTTAGACAAAATAAATTCCAACCAAGATTAGATCTAGTGGAAACAGAAGAAAACATTCAAATTACAGCAGAACTTCCAGGAATGACAGAAAAAGATATTAAAATTAAAGTACACAATAATATGCTCGTCATTCAAGGGGAGAAAAAACAAGAACAAGTAGAAAAAGAGAAAAATTATTGCTATACAGAACGTCATTATGGTGCATTTCAAAGATCCATACCTCTACCAGAAACAATCAAAGAAGATGCTATCCAAGCAAAATTTAAAAATGGAGTCTTAGAAATTAATATGCCTAAATGTTCTCCTAAAACAAAAGAAATTGAAATTGAATGTGTAGAAGAATAGAGTTTAATCAATAGATTCTAGTCTTTGCAAAAAAAAATGATGGATTACGATCCATCATTTTTTTTTGTCAATATCAAAATTTTTTTTTATATTCGTTTGTAGAATATTTATGAGTAAAGTTGTATTGCTATTTATTTTTCATTATAGATTTTAATCCATAGTAAAAATCCAGTCAGGGTCTAATGTCGTGTGTTTGTTTTTGACTTTGTGACCATATTGAAGACCTATTTTTTCTGCTTCTGGTAATCTATATTCTCTTGCAAAATTTGCATATACTTTACAAAGTTCATAGTCCCATGGTTTTAAGGTAAATGCGTATTGCAACTTTTTTTGTGCATTGAATTTTTGAGATGGTTCATACATGGTCAAATTGGCTAAAATCATAGCATGGTATTTGTATAAAATTTGTGTTGTATTGTCGTATTTTATAACAAGATTGATGTCGTCAAAGGATTGTTTTGCATATAATTTTTTTTGTGGTATATTTCTTTCTTTTTGTGAAGCAATCAAGTATATAATAGCACGTTCTAAGTGATATTGTAGGGTGATAGAGTCTTTAAGAGTTGCATTTTCTTGTATAGGATTTGCAACAGATATGGCATAATTGATAATTTTTATATAGTCCTCTATATTTTTTTCTGTAGGCATAGGATGACTTTGTTGGCGAATGAATTTTCTTTTTTTCATGTCTAGAATATTGCACAATACATGATATAAGAGGTCTATAACTGTTTCATATTGATCTTCCTCTATCCAATCTGGGACATAGTACGGAAAATCATAATAGAGAACTTTTCCATATCCATACGATGCACCTAAGCGTTGTGATGTTGTTTTAAAAACGTCTGGCGTAGGTATATTAGTAATGCTTTGAAAAGATTCAAAAATAATGCTAGCATAGGAAATATAGGGTTGTATTTCATCGTTTGCTGTTTTAAAAAGTTGTTGTATAGGCTTTTGACCCACTTTGATACTTTCCTCTGTTAAAAAAGAGGAAAGACCTAGAATCATTCCTATTTGGCAAGATTGATCTGGAGAATGCAGCATTTTTACCTTCCATGGTTCAATCTCTCCTATATTTAAAGCATTAGAGCTGATATATGTTGTAAATGTTTTAAAATAAGGCTCTAAATTTTGATTTTTTTCTATTGTTTGTAAGGCATTAAATACTTTGATCATACGTGGCATATTTTCTTTAAAAGAACCATATCTTAAGAATATTTGATCTTGAATTTGAAATAATAATAAAAGTTTTGTATAGGGTTGCAAATTAGATAAGAATAGTAAGTCTATTACTTGATTAAAATCATAAATTGTGGAAAGAAGAAAGACTTGGAGATTATCATCAATATTTTCTTGTTGCAATATAATATTGGCTAATGTGTGATATTTATTTTTTTCTAAAAATGATTGCGTTACATTTAATAAAATGTATTTTAACATAGAATTAGAATGTGTTAAAATCATTTGATGGATTTCTTTTTCCCATATTTGGTAGATTTGTTTTTGTTGGTCTAGTTTCAATTGTTGAATAAGGTTAAAACATAGAATGAGTTGATCTGTATTTTTTGTTTTTAAAATAGGATAGAGTTTTTCTTTTAAAACAATAAAACATTGATCTTGTATATAGCCTTCTAAGGGATTTTTTTCTTTTTTAGCAAAAGCTACTGTATACATCTTTACTTTGTTTATTTTTGCTTCTAGGTCTAAAGAAAGGATTAACATTCGTTGCAAAGCCAATAAAACAATACGAATATCTTGTTGATATAAATACATTTGAATGTATTTTAAATAACTTCTTGGGATATATTGTAAAAAAAGAGCTTTTGTTTTGATATCTAGATTTTGATGGGGAATCATAGCATTCAAATAGAAATAGATATCTTTTTGCGACATTTTTTTTGTTTTTGCAAAAAAGATTAAGGCAAGTAAAGCACTATCTTGATTGTTTTGATAATTTTGTATGGTTTTTGTTAAAATGTAATCTGTATCTTCTTGGCACATAATAAATAAAGTATATGCTGCTAAAAAACGAAAAAATATATTTTGGTCTTGTAAAAAAATGTTCTGTAGGGTGGTAATTGCTTTATTTTGGTATGCAAAAATCTTTGATAGATGTTTTATATCTTTTGTAATAAAGTATTCTGCTAGTAAAATTTTAATTTGTTTGGAAATATCTGTTTTTTGTACAATTTTTTGTCGCAATTCTATAAATTGTTGAAGTTCTTTTTCTTGCCTTAAGGGAATTTTGAGTGAAAAATACATCATTTTATCAGGGAATTCTGGAGTTAAGAAAAAAGGCATAAGAAGAGTTTCTAAAATATCATTGGGGCAAGCAATATATTGATAAAATAATGATTCAAAAATTTTTTGATTCCATTGAAATGTATGTTGTGTATTTAAATACGAGTGGCATTCTTCCTGAAAGTAAAATAAATCTTTTGTTTCTACTATATTACTAACTAAAGATACTTGTATAATGTTGTACAACTTATCCATAGTTTGTAAAAGTTCTATGTTGTCTTTGTATAGCGACAATTCAAGAAATTTAGCAATGCTTTTATAGTCATATGGATGGATTTTTAAATAGGTTCGTATATTTGTTTCTGCTTTTTTTTGGTATTTTTTTCGATTTTCAATATCTTGCAATTGTAAATATTGGTGAGACAATATTGTTAAAATCGATGCGTTTTCAAAATATAAATATTCTTGCCAAGGTTTTTGTTGTATCAATTCATCTAAAGAAGTTTGGTATTGTTTATTTTTTTCTATGTTTTTATAATCTACAGCTTTTGCCAGTGCATGGAATAATGGACAATATGTGCTTTTATTTTCTAGATATTCTTGGTATTCTTGCCATTTTGTTTGAAATTGGTATTGAAGATTATGAATTTTTGATTCCCATAGAAGAACATTTTGTTGTTCTGGGAATATTTTTTTTGGTTGACTTTGTTGACTTGGAAAAAATAAAAAGTAAAAATATCCTAATAGGATGAATATTAAACAGAGACTGAAAATTTGTATTTTTTGAAAATGTTTTTTATATTGTTTTTTATATAAATAAAATGTATGGTCTTTTCTATTTGTATTTTGTAAAAATTTAATGATATCTTTTTCCATCAAGGAGGCAGAAGTATATCGTTTTTGTTGTTTTTTTTCTAAAGATTTTAATGTAATGTATTCTAACATAGGAGGAATAGAAGGATTCCATTGCGAAGGAAGAATAGGGTCTTCAAAGATGATTTTTTTTATTAATTCCATGAAGGAGTTAGCTTGCACAATAGGTTGTTTTGTTAAAATTTCATATAAAAGTGTTCCTATAGAATAAATATCTGATTGGTGGTTTACATTTCTAGTCATTCCTCTTGCTTGTTCTGGTGCCATGTTTAAAGAACCAATAATGGTACCAGTAGCAGTCAATGTTTTTGTATCTTTTGCTTTAGCAATTCCAAAATCTAATACAACAGGGGCACCATTGGGACGGACAAGTATATTTGTAGATTTTACATCTCTATGAACTAATTGTTTGGAGTGAATATAGGAAAAAGCTTGTAAAATTTTTTGCATTAATTTTGCAATAGAAATAAAATCGTTTTCTGGTAATTGTTGAGCATATTCTAAAAGAGGGACGCCATCTACATATTCCATAGCAATATATGGATTGTTTTGAAACATACCAGCTGTATAAATCTGAATAACATATGGATGGCTCAATTTTCCCATGACTTCCATTTCTCTATGAAATCGTTTGATACCAATGGTGCTATCGTTTTCTGATTGTTTTAAAATGACTTTTAATGCAGTGGGACGATGGAGTTGTATATCTTCAGCTAAATACACAACTCCCATTCCGCCACGACTGATTTCTTTTTTTAAAATATATTGGTCGATCTGTTGTACATTTTCTAATCCAGTAAATTGCATGGTTTTTCTCGCTTTTTTTAGTATTGTGGAAAAATCCAATCTATATCTTTATATTTTGAGGATGTATCATTATTTTTTTCTATGTTATTATTTTTTTCTATGTTATTATTTTTTTCTATGTTATTAGTATGTTCTATATCGTTATTTTTTTCTATATCATTGTATGCTTGGATAATGTCTTCATCCCAAGGATACAACATTTTTGCATATTCTAATTGTTCTTTTACCTTAGCTTTGTCTATTTCTTTATTTTTTTCTTCTTTGTCTATATCTTTATATTGCAACATATTATAAAGAATCAAGGCATAGTATTTTTGAAGGATTCGTGTAGTTTTGTCGTGTTGTATTACAAATTCTATATCCTTTAATGCTAGGATTGCTTTTTCTTTGTTTTTTTCTTTTTTTGAAGTAACTAGATAGACAAGGGCTCGTTCTAAATATCGTTGCAATAGAATAGAATCATAGATACTATTCATAGAACTGGCGATTTCTGGTGCTATGTCTGCGATTTCTGGAGCTATTTGAATGATATAGGTTAAAATATCTATGAAATTTTGTAGATTTTTTGGAGTTGCTTGAATTTTAAAAGAATTAAATTCTCGTGGAAAAATTTTACAATCTTTATGAGTAGAGCCTACACTTTGTTGTAGAATTATATACAATTGTTCTAAAAACATTTCATATTTTTTTTGTAAATTCCATTGCATAGGTAATTCTGGAAAATCATAATATAAAATTTTTTCATATCCATAAAATGCCCCCCATTTTTGTTCTTTTGTAGTAAAACATTCTGGTTTTGGTAATTGATCTATTTCTAAATATGATTCCATCATAACATAAGCATATGCTACATATGGCTGTACTGTCTTAGAAACAATTTTTAACTTGTTTTGAATATCTTCTTGAAACATTGCTTTATTATTTGTTTCTTCTTGGTTCTTTTTGCTCTCCTCTTTTTTCACCTTCCTCGGTTTCTTCTTTATTTTCATATAAGATAGAGGTTTATTATAATATCCTAAAAATGGATAAGAACCAAGACTAAGAAGAATAGGTTTTTGATCCTCTTCATTCTCAGAATATAACAACTCTGTTTTTATGTCATATACAGGGGGAATATTGGGTAATACTATTAAAAGATAAACATAAAAAGGTTTTGATTTATTGTCTATATTTTGGTGCCATATTAATTTTTTTATCATTTTAGTATAATTTACAATATCGTTTATTATTTTTATAATAAATTCTATATTCTTATATTGTTCACTTTCAGCAAGAATACTTTTTGCTTTTGATTCAATCATAGATTTTAATAGAAATATTTTACTAAATAAAGAAATCTTTTTATTTAGTAAAATATTCATAAGAGCATCTAGATTGTTCTCTATAGAAGAGATTAAAAATAATTGTATGCTTTCCTCTAAGTGATCTTTCTGTAACCAAGTTTTGGCAATGTTTTCATATTCATACTCAGAATAATGTTGTAAGAATTTTAAAGCATTTTCTTGAATATCAGGATTTTGAGTTTTGTTTAATATATGATATATATCTGTGATTATATTTTTTTCCATTGCATCGTTCAGTTTTATGAAATTGGAAAATTTATTGGAAATACTTAAAAAAAGAAGGATGTGTTTTTCTTCTTGTGTTTTGACTATTTCCCATATTTGTTGAATTGTTTTTGCATATCCTTTTTTTTGGTCTGGTGTACTTATTTGTATTTCCTTTGCATCCTTTGGCACCATTGTTCTTAATATGCAATACATTGCCAATAAAACAATATTTGGATTTTCATCTTGCAAATATTGTGGAACATATTTATAGATAATGTCCTCAGCTTTATTTTTATTCGACATACTTAAAAGATATTGCAAAAATATTAATTTTGTAGTGTCTGTGATGTTTGATGGAATATCATATAGAAAATCAGGATATTCTATCTGTAAATCTATTTTTTTTGCACAAATATATGATAAGAGAGCACTATCTATATTATCTACCCAGTTTCTCATAGTTTTCTCTAAAGCGTCTTTTGCATCTTTTATTTGTTCATCCTTGCCTTGTTCATCCTTGCCTTGTTCATCTTTGCCTTGTTCATCTTTGCCTTGTTCATCCTTGCCTTGTTCATCCTTGCCTTGTTCATCTTTGCCTTGTTCATCCTTGCCTTGTTCTTCTTTACAAATACTAAGAACATAGGCTGCTAAAAAGCGGAAAAAATATTCTTCATCTTGATTTAAAATATAATGCAATGTAGGAATATATTTATTAGTATATGTGAAAATATAGCTTAAATACTCTGTGTCTCGTGTAAGATAATAATACGCTAATAATTGTTTTATGGGCTTTTGTATATCATGATTTTGTATAGCTTGTTCTCGTTCTTGTTGAAAAAGTTCACGAATTTCTTTGTCTTCTTGGTACAATTTGCAAAATTCTGGAGATAATACAAGGGGCGTTAATATATTTCGTAGTAAAATATTGTGGGTTTTCTTTTGGAATGATTCTTTATATAAGTTAAATTTATCCTTATTCCATGTTGATTTTTCTTTTTGTAGGTACGTTCTACAAATATCTAAATAAGGAAATAAATTTGATAATCCAAAGATTTCTAAAGATAATATACTTACATTGAAAAATTCTTGCGATACGTATAAATCTTCTTTTATCGTATTACTATCTAATATATAAATGTACGATTCTGCAAATTGAGTAAAGATTTTTCGATTGTAAGGTTGGATACTAAAATATGTACGCAATTTTTTTTCTGCTTTTTTTTGGTACTCTTTTGCTTTTTCTGTTTCATGATTTTCAAAATGCATTTTTGCCATTTCTGTGAGCAAAAGTGTACTATCTTTATATAATGTAGCATCCCAAGGCGTTTGTTGGAGACGTTGTTCCAGATTGTGCAAATATCGTTCATTATTTTTTATATTCTTATATTGTGTACTTTCTGTTATATTTTTAAATAAATTTGTGTATACGATAGGATCATGGCATGCTTCTTGTATATGTTCTATATGTATAGAAAATTGTGTTTGTAATTGGGAAAGTGTATTTTCCAAAGAAATCATCATAGAAACATCCATTGTTGTTTTTTGTTTATTTTGAAAAGATGGAAAGTAAAAATATCCTAATAGAATTAATATTAAACAAAGATTCAAAATTATTATTTTTTGAAAATATTTTTTATATTGTTTTTTATATAAATATAAGGAAGGTTTTTTCAGATTTGTATTTTGTAAAAATTTTATCAAATCTTTTTCCATTAATAAGGCAGAAGCATATCGTTTTTGTTGTTGTTTTTCTAAAGATTTTAATGTAATGTAATCTAACATAGGCGGAATAGAAGGATTCCATTGAGAAGGGAGAATAGGGTCTTCAGAGATGATTTTTTTTATTAATTCCATAAAGGAGTTAGCTTGTACAATAGGTTGTTTTGTTAAGATTTCATATAAAAGTGTTCCTAAAGAATAAATGTCTGATTGGTGGTTTACATTTCTAGTCATTCCTTTGGCTTGTTCAGGTGACATGTTTAAAGAACCAATAATGGTACCAGTAGCAGTTAATGTTTTTATATCTTTTGCTTTAGTAAGTCCAAAATCCAATATAACAGGGTCTCCATTGGAGCGGACAAGTATATTTGTAGATTTTACATCTCTATGCACTAATTGTTTGGAGTGAATGTAGGAAAAAGCTTGTAGGATTTTTTGCATTAATGTTGCAATAGAAATAAAATCGTTTTCTGGTAGTTGTTGAGTATATTCTAAAAGAGGGATGCCATCTACATATTCCATAGCAATATATGGATTGTTTTGAAACATACCAGCCGTATAAATCTGAATAACATATGGATGGCTTAATTTCCCCATGACTTCCATTTCTCTATGAAATCGTTTGATACTAATGGTGCTATCGTTTTCTGATTGTTTTAAAATGACTTTTAATGCAGTGGGACGATGGAGCTGTATATCTTCTGCTAAATATACAACTCCCATTCCGCCACGACTGATTTCTTTTTTTAAAATATATTGATCGATCTGTTGTACATTTTCTAATCCAGTAAATTGCATGGTTTTTCTCGCTTTTTTTAGTATTGTGGGAAAATCCAATCTATATCTTTAGATGCGTTTTTATGTTTTAGTATTGTGGGAAAATCCAATCTATATCTTTAGATTTATATTCAGAAGATATGTCTTTACTTTGGCCTATGTTATTATATGCTTGCATAATATCTTCATCCCAAGGATACAACATTTTTGCATATTCTAATTGTTCTTGTACCTTATCTTTGTTTATTTTTTTGTCTATATCTTTATATTGCAATGCATTATGTAAAATTAAAGCATAGTATTTTTGAAGGATGCGTGTAGTTTTATCGTGTTGTATGACTAATTCTATGTCGTTCAGTGCTTTCAATGCATAGTCTGCTTTATCTTTATTGTTGTCTTTTTTAGAAGCAACTAGATAGACAATGGCTCGTTCTAAATATCGTTGTAATAGAATAGAATCATAGATACTATTCATAGAGCCTGCGATTTCTGGTGCTATGTCTTTGATTTCTGGTGCGATTTGGATTGAATATGTCAAAACATCTATAAAATTTTGTATATGTTTTGGAGTTGGTGGAATTGGAAAAAAATGAAATTCTTTTGGATAGAGTTTGCAATCTTCATGGGTAGACCCAATATTCTGCTGTAAAATCATATATAGTTGTTGTAAAAACTTATCATATTTTTTTTGCAAATTCCATTGTATAGGTAATTCTGGGAAATCATAATATAAAATGTTTTCATATCCATAAAATGCCCCCCATTTTTGTTCTTTTGTAGGAAAACATGTTAGTTTTGGTAATGCATCCATTTTTTCATATGATTCCATCATAACATGAGCATATGCTGTATATGGTTGTATTGTCTTAGAAACAGTGTTTAATTTATCTTGAATATCTTCTTGAAACATTGCTTGATTATTTGTTGCGTTTTGTTTTTTCTTTATTTCCTCTTTTTTTCTCTGTTTCTTCTTTGGTTTTAGGATAGATATCCCAGCATTATAAATATGTCCCAAATATGGATAAGAACCAAGACTAAGAAGAATAGCTTTTTGATCCACTTCATTCGGAGAATATAATAATTTTATTTTTACATTATATATAGGGGAAACATTAGGTAACATTACCATAATATAAATATAAAAAGGTTTTGTTCTATTGTCTATATCTTTCTTCAATATTAAATCTTCTATCTTGTTAATATCCTTTAAAAAATCGTTCATTGTTCCTAGAATGAGGTCTATATTTTTATCTTGTATGAATAATTGGGAAACATTTTTTTCTTTTGTTTTAAATATAGTATATAATAATAATATTTTACTATATAAAGAAATATCTTTACTTTTTAATATATATTCAAAATCTATTGGTTGATTTTTTATGGAAGAGATTAAAAATAATTTTACATTTTCCTCTAAATGATCTTTTTTTAACCAAGTTTTAGCAATATTTTCATATTCATTTGCAGAATAATGTTGTAAAAATTTTAAAGCATTTTCTTGTATATCAGGATTTTGCGTTTGTTCTAGTATACTATGTATATCTTTGATGATATTTTTGTCCATTGCATGGATTTGTTTTATAACATCTGAAAATTTATTGGCAAGGATGATAAAAAAAAGGATGTGTTTTTCTTCGTGTGTTTTGATTGTTTTCCATATTTGTTGAATTTTTCTTGCATATTCTTTTGTTTGCTTTTTATATTCTTTTTTTTGCTCAGGCGTGTTTATTTGTAATTTTCTTGCATCCTCTGAAACCATTATTCTTAATATGCAATACAGAGCCAATAAAATAATATTTGGATTTTTATCTTGCAGATATATTGGAATGTATTCGTCAATTACATCTTTTATTTTATCTTTATCTGCTATTTCTAAGACATATTGTAAAAATATGAAATTAGTAGTATCTGCAATGTTTGTTGGAACAATATTCAGAAAGTTAGGGTATTCTATTTGCAAGTCCATTTTTTTTGCACAAACATATGATAGAATAGCACTATCTATATTATCTATCCAATTTTTTATAATTTTTTCTAAATCGTCTTTTGCTTCCTTTTCTTTACAAATGCTAAGTACATAGGCAGCTAAAAAGCGAAAAAAATATTCCTCATCTTGATTTAAAATATCATGCAATGTAGGAATATATTTATTGGTATATGTGAAAATATAGCTTAAATATTCTGTGTCTCGTGTAAGATAATAATATGCTAATAATTGTTTTATGGGCGTTTGGATATCATGATGTTGGATAGCTTGTTCCCGTTTTTGTTGAAAAAGTTCACGAATGTCTTTGTCTTCTTGGTATAATTTACAAAATTCTGGAGCTAATAAAAGAGGTGTTAATATGTTTTGTAGTAAAATATTATGTTTAGATGCTTTATCTTGGAATATTTTTTTACATACATCAAATTTGTCCTTATTCCATGTTGATTTTTCTTTTTGGAGGTACGTTGTACAAATATTTGCATAAGGAAATAAATCTGACAATTCAAGGATATCAGAAGATAACATAGCAACGTTGATAAACTCTTGTGATACATATAAATCTTCCTGTATCGTACTACTATTTAATATATCAAGGTATTGTTCTGCAAATTGAGTAAAAATTTTTTGATTGAAAGATTGGATGCTGAAATATATACGCAATTTTTTTTCTGCTTGTTTTTGATACTCTTTTGCTTTTTCTGTTTCATGATTTTCAAAATGTACCTTTGCCATTTCTGTGAAAAAAACCATACTATCTTTATATAATGTAGCATCCCAAGGTGTTTGTTCAAGACGTTGTTCCAGATTATGTAAATATCGTTCATTGTTTTTTGTATTCTCATACTGTGTACTTTTTGTTATGTTTTTAAATAAATTGGTGTATATGCTAGGTTCGTGGCATGCTTCTTGTATATAGTCTATGTGCATAGAAAATTGTAATTGTAATTGAGACAATGTATTTTCACATGCAATGATCATAGAAAGATCTTCTGTTGTTTTTTGTAGTATATTGAGTTGTTGTAGGAAAAAATATGATCCAGCCATGCACATTATAAAAATAAAACTAGACAATATAAAAATCGTTTTTCTTCTTTTTGCTTTGTATTGTAGTTGAAGACCATACAATGTATTTGTTGTATCTTTTTTGTAAAAGAATTGTTTTAAATCATTTGCTAGATGTTGTGCAGTTTTATATCTATTTTCTGGTTTTTTTTCTAAGCATCGCAAAATGATTTGGTCTAATGATTTTGGGATGTCAGGTTTGAACGTAGAAGGTGTAATAGGTTGGTCTGTTGTGATAGCACATAACGTAGAATATGTATCACTCATGTCAAAAGGATATTGACCAGTACAAAGTTGATACAATACAGTGCCTAAAGAATATATATCAGTGCGATAATCTATTTTATCCCCAAGTGCTTGTTCTGGAGACATGATGTTGACTGTACCTAAGAGAGAACCTGTTTGTGTTAATTTTTCTTGGAAAGTTGTTTTAGAACAATCTCTGGCAATGCCAAAATCTATTAACACAGGTGTACCATTTTCTTTGACAAGAATATTATCTGATTTAATGTCACGGTGGATAATGTTTTTTTTATGGATATAATGTACAGCTTGGGCAATTTGTGAAAGGAGATTGGCATGTTCCCTATAATCAACATGTTGCTGTTCTTTAATATATTGAAGAATGGGTTTGCCTTGGATGTATTCCATAATAATATAGGGCTTATTTTTATATATGCCAACATCATAGATTTTTACAATATTGGGGTGAGATAAACTCGCATATATCATTGCTTCTCGTTGAAAACGTTTATAATAAATGGCCTGACTTGTACTTAAAATAATTTTTATAGCAACATTTCGAGAAAGTTTTGTATCTTCTGCTAAATACACTACTCCCATTCCACCACGACTAATTTCTTTTTTGATTTCATAATGTTTGATTTTTGTAATAGATTCAAGCTTAGAAATTTCAGAATCCATATTTTTCTCGCTTTTTTTAGTATTGTGGAAAAATCCAATCTATATCTTTATATTCTGAGGATGTATCATGAGTTTGTTCTATATCATTACTTGGTATGATGTTATTATATGCTTGGATAATGTCTTCATCCCAAGGATACAACATTTTTGCATATTCTAGTTGTTCTTTTACCTTAGCTTTGTCTATTTTTTTGTCTTTTTCTTTATATTGCAATGCATTATAAAGAATCAAGGCATAGTATTTTTGAAGGATTCGTGTAGTCTTATCGTGTTGTATGACAAATTCTATGTCGTTTAATGCTAGGATTGCATTATTTTTTGCTTGTTTTTTGTTGTTATCTTTATCTTTGTTATTATCTTTGTTTTTGTCTTTGTTGTTATTTTTATCTTTATTGTTATTTTTATCTTTGTTGTTATCTCTATCTTTGTTGTTGTCTCTATATTTTTGTGAAGTAACTAGATAGACAAGGGCTCGTTCTAAATATCGTTGCAACAAAATAGAATCATAGATACTATTCATAGAGCCAGCTATTTCTGGTGCTATGTCTTGTATTTCTGGTGCAATTTGAATGGAGTACGTCAAGGCATCTATAAAATCCTGTAGATGTTTTGGAGTTGGTGGAATTCTAAAAGAATCAAATGCTTTGGTAGAGAGTTTGCAATCTTTACGATGAATTCCCACACTTTGTTGTAAAATTATGTACAATTGTTCTAAAAACATTGTATATTTTTTTTGTAAATTCCATTGTATAGGCAATTCTGGAAAATCATAATATAAAATTTTTTCATATCCATACAATGCACCCCATTTTTGTTCTTTTGTAGGAAAACATGTTAGTTTTGGTAATGCATCCATTTTTTCATATGATTCCATCATAATATGAGCATATGCTGCATAGGGTTGTACTTGACTAGAAACAGTGTTCAATTTATTTTGAATATCTTCTTGAAACATTGCTTGATTATTTGTATTGTATTCTTTTTTCTTCCCTGCCGCTCTCTTACCCTGTAGCTTCCTTGGTTTCATAAAAGATATTTCACTATAATAATGTCCTAAAAATGGATACGTACTAAGGCCAAGGAGAATAGCCTTTTGAGCCTCTTCATTCTCAGAATCTAATAATTTTATTTTTATGTCATATACAAGGGAAATATTGGGTAATGCTGACAAAAGATAAATAAAAAAAGGTTTTGAATTATTGTCCATATTTTTGTGCCATATTAATGTTTCTATCATTTTGATATAATCTATGATATCGTTTACTAATTTTATAACAAATACCATATCTTTATTGTATTCATTTTCATTGAAAATACTGTTTGTTTTTGCTTTAATCATGGATTCTAATATAGATAATTTATTAAATAAAGATATATCTTTAT
This sequence comes from Planctomycetota bacterium, assembly GCA_017993505.1. GTDB lineage: Bacteria > Planctomycetota > Uabimicrobiia > Uabimicrobiales > JABWCH01 > JAGOMP01. Next base: position 48,030 of record JAGOMP010000002.1, on the reverse strand, counting down.
GTAGTAAATTATCCGTAAGATGTTCTAGATTATTCTCAATGGAAGAGATTAAAAATAATTGTACGCTTTCTTCTAAGTACTCTTTTTGTAACCAAGTTCTGGCAATAGTTTCATATTTATCTGCTAAATAATATTGTAAAAATTTTAATGCATTTTCTTGTATATCAGGATTTTGTGTTTGTTCTAATATACTCTGGATATCTGTGATGATATTTTTATCTATTGCATAGATTGGTTCTATGACATTGAAAAATTTATTGGCAAGACTTAAAAAAAGAAGGATGTGTCTTTCTTCTTGTGCTTTGATGATTTCCCATATTTGTTGAATATTTTTTGCATATTCTTTGTTTTGCTCTGCATATTCTTGTTTTTGCTTTGGAGTTTTTAGTTCTAATTTTTGAGGGTACTCTGGTGCAAGTGTTTTTAACATAAAATACATAGCCAATAAAATAATATTTGGATTTTTATCTTGTATATATGGTGAAATATATTTGTCGGTAATATCACTTTTTTTCTCTTTATCTGATATTTCTAAGATGTATTGCAAAAATATTAATTTTGTAGTGTCTGCGATGTTTGTTGGAATATCATTTAGAAATGAAGGATGCTCCATCTGCGGATTCATTTTTTTTGCACAAATATAAGATAGGATAGCACTATCTAGATTATTTTCATCATTTTCCATAGTTTCTTCTAAAGCGTCTCTTGCTTTTTCTTCTTTACAAATACTAAGAACATAAGCAGCTAAAAAGCGGAAAAAATATTCTTCATCTTGATTTAAAATATAATGCAATGTAGGAATATATTTATTGGTATATGTGAAAATATAGCTTAAATATTCTGTGTCTCGTGTAAGATAATAATATGCTAATAATTGTTTTATGGGCTTTTGTATATCATGATTTTGTATGGCTTGTTCTCGTTTTTGTTGAAAAAGTTCACGAATTTCTTTGTCTTCTTGATATAATTTACAAAATTCTGGTGCCAATAAAAGGGGTGTTAATATGTTTTGTAGTAAAATATTATGATCCTTGTTTTGGAATAATTTTTTACATAATTCAAATTTATCTCTATTCCATGTTGATTTTTCTTTTTGAAGGTACGTTGTACAAATTTCTAAATAAGGAAATAAATCTGAAAATTTAAGGATTCCTAAAGATAACGTACTTACATTGAAAAATTCTTGCGATACGTATAAATCTTCTTTTAGCGTATTACTATTTAATATATACATGTACGGTTCTGCAAATTGAGTAAAAATTTTTCGATTGTAAGGTCGGATGCTAAAATATATACGCAATTTTTTTTCTGCTTTTTTTTGGTACTCTTGTGCTTTTTCCTTTTGATGATTTTCAAAATACATCTTTGCCATTTCTGTGAGCAAAAATGCACTTTCTTTATATAATGTAGCATCCCAAGGTGTTTGTTGAAGACGTTGTTCAAGATTATGTGAATATCGTTCATTATTTTTGATATTCTTATATTGTGTAGTCTCTGTTATGTTTTTAAATAAATCTGTGTATACACTAGGATCATTGCATGCTTCTTGTATATGGTCTATGTGCATAGAAAATTGTGTTTGTAATTGTGAAAATACATTTTCACATAAAATAATCATAGAAAGATTTTTTGTTGTTTTTTGTTGACTTGGAAAAGATGGAAAGTAAAAATATCCTATTAGGATGAATATTAAGCAGACACTAAAAATGATTATTTTTTGAAAATGCTTTTTATATTGTTTTTTATACAAATACAAGGAAGGTTTTTTCTGATCTGTATTTTGTAAAAATTTTATCAAATCTTTTTCCATCAATAAGGCAGAAGCATATCGTTTTTGTTGTTTTTTTTCTAAAGATTTTAATGTAATGTATTCTAACATAGGCGGAATAGAAGGATTCCATTGAGAAGGGAGAATAGGGTCTTTATAGATGATTTCTTTTAATAATTCTATGAAGGAATTAGATTGCACAACAGGTTGTTTTGTTAAAATTTCATATAAAATCGTTCCTAAAGAATAAATGTCTGATTGGTGGTTTACATTTCTAGTCATGCCTCTTGCTTGTTCTGGTGACATGTTTAAAGAACCCATAATGGTACCAGTAGCAGTTAATGTTTTTGTATCTTTTGCTTTAGCAATTCCAAAATCTAATACAACAGGGTTACCATTAGGACGGACAAGTATATTTGTAGATTTTACATCTCTATGAACTAATTGTTTAGAATGAATGTAAGAAAAAGCTTGTAGGATTTTTTGGATTAATGTTGCAATAGAAATAAAATCGTTTTCTGGTAAATGTTGGACATATTCTAAAATAGGAACGCCTTCCACATATTCCATAGCAATATATGGATTATTTTGAAATACACCAGCTGTATAAATTTGAATAACATAAGGATGGCTTAATTTCCCCATGACTTCCATTTCTCTATGAAATCGTTTGATACTAATGGTGCTATCGTTTTCTGATTGTTTTAAAATGACTTTTAATGCAGTGGGACGATGGAGTTGTATATCTTCAGCTAAATACACAACTCCCATTCCACCACGACTGATTTCTTTTTTTAAAATATATTGGTCGATTTGTTGTACATTTTCTAATCCAGTAAATTGCATGGTTTTTCTCGCTTTTTAGTATTGTGGAAAAATCCAATCTATATCTTTGTATTTATATTCAGACGATATATCCTTATTTTGTACTATGTTATTGTATGCTTGGATAATGTCTTCATCCCAAGGATACAACATTTTTGCATATTCTAATTGTTCTTGCACCTTAGCTTTGTTTATTTTGTTTTCTTCGTCTATTATGTTTTCTTCTTTGTATATATTTTTATATTGCAATGCATTATAAAGAATCAAGGCATAATATTTTTGAAGGATGCGTGTAGTTTTATCGTGTTGTATGACAAATTCTATATCGTTCAGTGCTTTCAATGCATAGTCTGCTTTTTCTTCGTCTCTATACTTTTGTGAAGCAACTAGATAGACAATGGCTCGTTCTAAATATCGTTGCAATAGAATAGAATCATAGATGCTATTCATAGAGCCAGCTATTTCTGGTGCTATGTCTGCGATTTCTAGTGCTATTTGAATAGAATACGTCAAAGCATCTATAAAATTCTGTAGATGTTTTGGAGTTGGTGGAATACTAAAAAAATGAAATTCTTTTGGATAGAGTTTGCAATCTTCATGGGTAGTTCCAATACTTTGCTGTAAAATCATATACAATTGTTGTAAAAACATTTCATATTTTTTTTGTAAATTCCATTGTATAGGTAATTCTGGAAAATCATAATATAAAATTTTTTCATATCCATACAATGCTCCCCATTTTTGTTCTTTTGTAGTAAAACATGTTAGTTTTGGTAATGCATTCATTTCTTCAAATGATTCCATCATAACATAAGCATATGTAGCATATGGTTGTATTGTCTCAGAAACAGTGTGCAACATTTGTTGAATCTCTTCTTGAAACATTGCTTGATTATTTGTTGTACTTTGTTTTTTCTTTATTGCCTCTTTTTTTCTCTGTTTTTTCTTTGGATTTAGGATAGATATCCCAGCATTATAATAATGTCCCAAATATGGATAAGAACCAAGACTAAGAAGAATAGCTTTTTGAACCACTTCATTTGGAGAATCTAACAACTTTATTTTTACATTATATATAGGGGAAACATTAGGATACATTGCTAAACAATAAATATAAAAAGGTTTTGCTCTATTGTCTATATCTTGCTCCAATATTAGATCTTCTATCTTGTTAATATCCTTTAAAAGATCGTTTATTGTTCCTAGAATAAGTTCTATATTTTTATCTTGTATGAATAATTGGAAAACACTTTTATCTTTTGTTTTAAATATGGCGTGTAATAATAACATTTTACTATATAAAGAAATATCTTTACTTTTTAATATATATTCAAAATCTATTTGTTGATTTTCTATAGAGGAGATTAAAAATAGTTTTACATTTTCCTCTAAGTACTCTTTTTTTAACCAAGTTTTAGAAATATTTTCATATTCATTTGCAGAATAATGTTGTAAAAATTTTAAAGCATTTTCTTGTATATCAGGATTTTGCGTTTGTTCTAGTATAGTCTGTATGTCTTTAATTATATTCTTTCCCATTGCATGGATTGATTTTATAACATTGGAAAATTTATTGGCAATGTTAAAAAAAATAAGAATATGTTTTTTATCTTGTGTTTTGATTGTTCTCCATATTTGTTGAATATTTTTTCCATATTCTTTTTGTAGCTCTTGGAAGCTTATTTTTAATTCGCTTTGATACTTTTGATCTATTGTTTTTAACATGAAATACATAGACAATAAAACAATATTGAGATTTTCATCTTGCATATATTTTTGAATATATTTTTGCATACTATCACCTGTTTTATCTTTATCTAATATATCTAAGATGTATTGCAAAAATATTAATTTTGTGGTGTCTGCGATTTCTGTTGGAACAACATTCAGAAAGTTAGGATATTTCATTTGCAAATCCATTTTTTTTGCACAAATATAGGATAAGAGAGCACTATCTAGATTATCTATCCAGTTTTCCATAGTTTTTTCTAAAGCGTTTTCTGCTTCTTTTTCTTTACAAATGCTAAGAACATAGGCTGCTAAAAAGCGGAAAAAATATTCCTCATCTTGGTCTAAAATATGGTGCAATGTGGGAATATATTTATGAGTATATGTGAAAATATAACTTAAATAAGAGGAGTCTCGTGTAAGATAATATTGTGCCAATAATTGTTTTATGGGTTTTAGTATATCATGATTTTGGATAGCCTGTTCTCGTTCTTGTTGAAAAAGTTCACGAATTTCTTTGTCTTCTTGGTATAATTTGCAAAATTCTGGTGTCAATACAAGGGAAGTCAATATTTTTTGTAGCAAAATATTATTGTCTTTGTTTTGGAACATTTTTTTGTATATATCAAATTTATCCTTATTCCATGTTGATTTTTCTTTTTGAAGGTACGTTGTACAAATATCTGTATAAGGGAATAGATCTGACCATTCAATATTTCCCCAAGATAATATACTTGTATTAATAAACTTTTGTGATATATGTAAATCTTCTTTTAACGTACTATTACCTATTATATACATGTACGGTTCAGCAAATTTAGTAAAGATCTTCTTATTGTAAGGTTGGATAGTAAAATATTTTCGCAATTTTTCTTCTGCTTGTTTTTGATACTTTTTTGCTTTTTCCTCTTGATGATTTTCAAAATGCATCTTTGCCATTTCTGTGAGTAAAAACGTACTTTCTTTATATAATGTAGCATCCCAAGGAGTTTGTTGAAGACGTTGTTCCAGATTGTGTAAATATCGTCCATTGTTTTTGATATTTTTATATTGTGTCGTTTCTGTCATGTTTTTAAATAAATCTGTGTATACACTAGGATCATGGCATTTTTCTTGTATATGGTTTATATGCATAGAACATTGTAATTGTAATTGAGAAAGTGTAGTTTCCCAAGAAATAATCATAGAAACATCTACTGTTTTTTTTTGTTTTTTTTGAAAAGATGGGAAGTGCAAATATCCTAATAAGATAAGTACTAGACAGAGACTCAAAATTATTATTTTTTGAAAATGCTTTTTATATTGTTTTTTATATAAATATAAGGAAGGTTTTTGCTGATCTTTATTTTGTAAAAATTTTTTCAAATCTTTTTCCATCAATGAGGCAGTAGCATATCGTTTTTGTTGCTTTTTTTCTAAAGATTTTAATGTGATATATTCCAACATAGGAGGAATAGAAGGATTCCATTGAGAAGGGAGAATAGGGTCTTCAGAGATGATTTTTTGTAATAATTCCATAAAGGAATTAGCTTGCACAACAGGTTGTTTTGTTAAGATTTCATATAAAAGTGTTCCTATAGAATAAATATCTGATTGTTGGTTTAAATTTCGAGTCAGCCCTTTGGCTTGTTCAGGTGCCATGTTTAAAGAACCAATAATGGTACCAGTAGCAGTTAATGTTTTTACGTCTTTTGCTTTAGAAATTCCAAAATCTAATACAACAGGGTCACCATTGGGTCGGACAAGTATATTCGTAGATTTTACATCTCTATGTATAATTTGTTTTGAGTGAATGTAGGAAAAAGCTTGTAAAATTTTTTGTATTAATGTTGCTATAGAAATAAAATCGTTTTCTGGTAATTGTTGAGTATATTCTAAAAGAGGGACTCCATCCACATATTCCATAGCAATATATGGGTTATTTTGAAATACACCAGCTGTATAAATCTGAATAACATATGGGTGGTGCAATTTCCCCATGACTTCCATTTCTCTACGAAATCGTTTGATACCAATGGTACGACTATATTCTGATTGTTTTAAAATGACTTTTAATGCTGTAGGACGATGGAGTTGTGTATCTTCAGCTAAATACACAACTCCCATGCCACCGCGACTAATTTCTTTTTTTAAAATATATTGGTCAATTTGTTGTACATTTTCTAATCCAGTAAATTGCATGGTTTTTCTCGCTTTTTTAGTACTGTGGGAAAATCCAATCTATATTTTTATATTCATAGGATGCATTTTTATATTTTAGTATTGTGGGAAAATCCAATCTATATCTTTATATTCTGGGGATATGTTCTTCCTTTTTTCTATGTTATTGTATGCTTGGATAATGTCTTCATCCCAGGGATACAATATTTTTGCATATTCTAATTGTTCTTTTACCTTATCTTTGTCTACTTTTTTATCTATATCTTTGTTTTCTTCTTTATATTGCAATGCATTATAAAGAATCAAGGCATAATATTTTTGAAGGATTCGTGTAGTTTTATCGTGTTGTATGACAAATTCTATATCGTTCAATGCATAGTCTGCTTTTTCTTTGTCTCTATACTTTTGGGAAGCAACTAGATAGACAATGGCTCGTTCTAAATATCGTTGCAATAAAACAGAATCATAGATACTATTCATAGAGCCTGCAATTTCTGGAGCTATGTCTGCGATTTCTGGTGCTATTTGAATGGAGTACGTCAAAGCATCTATAAAATTCTGTAGATTTTTTTTAGTTTGTTGAATTGGAAAAGAATAAAGTGCTTTGGTAGAAACTCGATAATCTTCAAGGGTAATTCCTACACTTTTTTGTAAAATCATATACAATTGTTGTAAAAATTTTTCATATTTTTTTTGCAAATTCCATTGTAGAGGTAAATCTGGAAAATCATAATATAAAATGTTTTTATATCCATAAAATGCTCCCCATTTTTGTTCTTTTGTAGAAAAACATGTTAGTTTTGGCAATGCTTCCATTTTTTCATATGATTCCATCATAACATGAGCATATGCTACATAGGGTTGTATTCTCTTCGATGCAGTTTTCAACTTATTTTTGATATCTTCTTGAAACATTGCTTGATTATTTGTTCTTCCCAGTTTCTTTTTCACCTTCCCCAGTTTTTTTGTTGTTTTTAGGAAAGATGTGCTACCATTATGCTGTCCAAAAAATGGAAGGGAACCAAGACCAAGGAGGAAAGACGATTGATCTATTTCATTCTTAGAATTTAACAATTTTCTTTTTATATCAAGTAACATGCTAACATTTGGTAATGCTGCTAAAATATAGACAAAAAAAGGTTTTGATTTGTTGTCTATATTTTTTTTAAATATGAATTCATCTATCATTTTGATATAAGATATAAGAGTGCCTAGTAGAACGAATCCTTGATTGTTAGGGTGTTTAGCTTGGTGAAAAAATTTTATTTTTTCTATAATCATAGATTGTATGAATAATATTTTACTAAATAAAAAGATATTTTTATCTTTTAATATATTTAGGAGATCGTTTTGATTATTATCTATAGAAAAGGTTAAAAATAATTTTACACTTTCATCTAAATACTCTTTTTGTACCCAAGTTCGAGCAATATTTTCATACTTGTCTTCAGAATAATGTTGTAAAAATTTTAAAGCATTTTCTTGGATAGCAAGATTTTGAGTTTGTTCTAGTATACTATATATATCTATGATTACATTTTTGTCCATTGCATCGAGCAATTTTATAACATCAGAAAATTTATTGGCAAGGATGATAAAAAGAAGTATATGTTTTTCGTTGTGTGTTTTGATTATTTTCCATACTTGTTGAATATTTTTTTTATATTTTATTTTGTACTCTAGGAAATTTGTGTTTAATTCTTCTTTGGGAATTGTTTTCATTGTTTTTAACATAAAATATATTGCCAATAAACTAATATTTGGATTTTTATCTTGTATATATGTTGAAATATATTTGTGCATACTATCTCTTATTTTATCTTTATTTGATATATCTAAGAGGTATTGCAAAAATATTAATTTTGTAGTGTATGCTATTTCTGTAGGAACAACATTCAGAAAGTCAGGATATTCTATTTTTAAATCCATTTTTTCTGCACAAATATACGATAAGAGAGCACTATCTAGATTATTGATTCTATTTTCTATGGTTTCCTTTAAAGCGTTTCTTGCTTTTTCTTCTTTACAGATGCTAAGTGCATAGGCTGCTAAAAAGCGGAAAAAATATTCTTGATCTTGATTTAAAATATGGTGCAATGTGGAAATATATTTAGGAGTATATGTGAAAATATAGCTTAAATATGATGTGTCTCGTGTAAGATAATATTGTGCTAATAATTGCTTTATGGGCTTTTGTATATCTTGATTCTGAATGGCTTGTTCTCGTTCTTGTTGAAAAAGTTGGCGAATTTCTTTGTCTTCTTGATACAATTTGCAAAATTCTGGAGATAATAAAAGGGGGATTAATATTTTTTGTAGCAAAATATTATGGGCTTTGTTGTGGAATAATTTTTTACATACATCAAATTTATCTTTATTCCATGTTGATTTTTCTTTTTTAAGATACGTTGTACAAATTTCTTTATAAGGAAATAAATCTGAAAATTCAATGCTATCCAGAGATAACATACTTGCGTTAATAAGCTCTTGCGATATATATAAATTTCTTGGCAGTGTACTACTATCTAATATATACATGTACGATTCTGCAAATTTAGTAAAGATTTTTTTATCATAAGGCTGGATGCTAAAATATTTTCGCAATTTTTCTTCTGCTTTTTTTTGGTATTCTTTTGCTTTTGCATTTTCATGATTTTCAAAATGCATCTTTGCTATTTCTGTGAGCAAAAACATACTATCTTTATACAATGTAGCATCCCAAGGCGTTTGTTGGAGACGTTGTTCCAGATTATGTAAATATCGTTCATTGTTTTTTGTATTCTCATACTGTGTACTTTCTGTTATGTTTTTAAATAAATTGGTGTATATGCTAGGTTCGTGGCATGCTTCTTGTATATTGTCTTTGTGCATAGAAAATTGTGTTTGTAATTGTGAGAATGTATTTTCCCAAGGAATGATCATAGAAAGATCGACTGTTGTTTTGGGGGGTGTATCGATTTGTTTTAGAAAAAAATATAATCCAGCTATGCACATTATAAAAATAAAACTCGACAATATAAAAAACATTTTTTTTCTTTTTGTTTTGTATTTTAATTGAAGACCATACAACGTATTTGTTGTATCTTTTTTGTAAAAGAATTGTTTTAAATCATTTGCTAGATGTTGTGCAGTTTTATATCTATTTTCTGGTTTTTTTTCTAAGCATCGCAAAATGATTTGGTCTAATGATTTTGGGATGTCAGGTTTGAACGTAGAAGGTGTAATAGGTTGGTCTGTTGTGATAGCACATAACGTAGAATATGTATCACTCATGTCAAAAGGATATTGACCAGTACAAAGTTGATACAATACAGTGCCTAAAGAATATATATCAGTGCGATAATCTATTTTATCCCCAAGTGCTTGTTCTGGAGACATGATGTTGACTGTACCTAAGAGAGAACCTGTTTGTGTTAATTTTTCTTGGAAAGTTGTTTTAGAACAATCTCTGGCAATGCCAAAATCTATTAACACAGGTGTACCATTTTCTTTGACAAGAATATTATCTGATTTAATGTCACGGTGGATAATGTTTTTTTTATGGATATAATGTACAGCTTGGGCAATTTGTGAAAGGAGATTGGCATGTTCCCTATAATCAACATGTTGCTGTTCTTTAATATATTGAAGAATGGGTTTGCCTTGGATGTATTCCATAATAATATAGGGCTTATTTTTATATATGCCAACATCATAGATTTTTACAATATTGGGGTGAGATAAACTCGCATATATCATTGCTTCTCGTTGAAAACGTTTATAATAAATGGCCTGACTTGTACTTAAAATAATTTTTATAGCAACATTTCGAGAAAGTTTTGTATCTTCTGCTAAATACACTACTCCCATTCCACCACGACTAATTTCTTTTTTGATTTCATAATGTTTGATTTTTGTAATAGATTCAAGCTTAGAAATTTCAGAGTGCATGTTTTTATCCTTTTTTTAGTATTGTGGAAAAATCCAATCTATATCTTTGTATTTATATTCAGAAGATGTATCCTTATTTTGTACTATGTTATTGTATGTTTGGATAATGTCTTTATCCCAAGGATACAACATTTTTGCATATTCTAATTGTTCTTGTACCTTAATTTTGTCTATTATGTTATATTGCAATGCATTATAAAGAATCAAGGCATAGTATTTTTGAAGGATGCGTGTAGTTTTATCGTGTTGTATGACTAATTTTATATCGTTCAATGCTTTCAATGCATAGTCTGCTTTTTCTTTGTCTCTATACTTTTGGGAAGCAACTAGATAGACAAGGGCTCGTTCTAAATATCGTTGCAATAGAATAGAATCATATATACTATTCATAGAGCCTGCAATTTCTGGTGCTATGTCTGCGATTTCTGGTGCTATTTGAATGGAGTATGTTAAAGCATCTATAAAATCTTGTAGATTTTTTTTAGTTGGTGGAATTATCAAAGAATTAAATTCTTTGAAAGAAAGTTTGCAATCTTTACGGGTAGACCCAATACTTTGTTGTAAAATCATGTACAATTGTTGTAAAAACATTGTATATTTTTTTTGCAAATTCCATTGTATAGGTAAATCTGGAAAATCATAATATAAAATGTTTTCATATCCATACAATGCTCCCCATTTTTGTTCTTTTGTAGGAAAACATGTTAGTTTTGGCAATGCATCCATTTTTTCACATGTTTCCATCATAACATAAGCATATGCAGCATAGGGTTGTACTTGACTAGAAATAGTGTTCAACTTCTTTTGAATATCTTCTTGAAACATTGCTTGGTTATTTGTATTTCCTTTTTTATTTTTTGGTTTTATGAAAAATAATTCATTATCACAATATCCCAAAAATGGATAGGAACCAAGACAAAGGAGAATAGATTTTTGCTCGACTTCATTTGGAGAATCTAATAATTTTCTTTTTATGTCATATATAGGGATAATATTGGGCAACGTTGCCAAAATATAAATATAAAAAGGTTTTTCTCTATTATCTATATCTTGGTGTAATATTAAATTTTCTATATTTTTAACATAATTTTTAATATTATTTTGAATATCATGTATGTTTTTCAGAATTAGTTCTATATTTATATCTTGATTTTTTGTGAATTGGAAAAAAAATTTCATTTTTTTCTCAATTATGGCTTGCAATAGGAATATTTTACTATATAAAGAAATATTTTTATTTTTTAGTATATATTCAAAATCTATTTGTTGATTTTCTATAGAGGAGATTAAAAATAGTTTTACATTTTCCTCTAAGTGGTCTTTTTGTAACCAATTTTGAGCAATATTTTCATATTCATCTTCTGAATAATGTTGTAAAAATTCTAAAGCATTTTCTTGGATATCAGGATTTTGAGTTTGTTCTAATATACTATGGATATCTATGATGATATTTTTATCCATTGCATCGAAAAATTTTATAAAATGTGAAAATTTATTGGAAATGATGATAAAAAAAAGTATATGTTTTTCGTTGTATGTTTTGATTGTTTTCCATACTTGTTGAATTTTTTTGCATATTCTATTTTATACTCTAGGAAATTTGTTTTTAATCCCTCTATGAGAACAATTCTCATTGTTTTTAACAAAAAAAACATTGATAATAAACTAATATTTGGATTTTTATCTTGTATATATGTTGAAATATATTTGTGCATACTATCCCTTATTTTATCTTTATCCAATATATCCCAGAAGTATTGCAAAAATATTAATTTTGTGGTATCTGCTATTTTTGTTGGAACAACATTCAGAATGTTAGGATATTTTCTCTGTAAATCCATTTTTTTTGCACAAATATACGATAAGAGAGCACTATCTAGATTACCAGCCCAATGTTTCATAGTTTTTTCTAAAGCATTTCCTGCTTCTTTTTCTTTACAAATGCTCAGTGCATAGGCTGCTAAAAAGCGGAAAAAATATTCTTGATCGTGATTTAAAATATGGTGCAATGTGGGAATATATTTATTGTTATATGTGAAAATATAGCTTAGATACGAAGTGTCTCGTGTAAGATAATACTGGGCCAATAATTGCTTTATGTTTTTTTGTATATTATGTTTTTGGATAGCCTCTTCTCGTTCTTGTTGAAAAAGTTCACGAATTTCTTTGTCTTCTTGGTACAATTTGCAAAATTCTGGAGATAATACAAGGGGAGTTAATATATTTCGTAGCAAAATACTATTATCTTTGTTTTGGAACATTTTTTTGTATACATCAAATTTATCCTTATTCCATGTTGATTTTTCTTTTTGCAAATATGTTCTACAAATCTCTGAATAAGGGAATAAATCTGAAAATTCAATGCTGTTTAAAGACAATATACCTACGTTGATAAACTCTTGCGATATATATAAATCTTTTGGTAGTGTCCTACTATTTAATATATAAATGTATTGTTCTGTAAATTGAGTAAAAATTTTTTTATTGTAAGACTTGATGCTAAAATATTTTCGCAATTTTTCTTCTGCTTTTTTTTGATACTCTTTTGCTTTTTCCTCTTGATGATTTACAAAATGCATCTTTGCCATTTCTGTGAGCAAAAACATACTATCTTTATATAATGTAGCATCCCAAGGAGTTTGTTGAAGACGTTGTCCCAGATTGTGCAAATATCGTTCGTTGTTTGTTGTATTCTTATACTGTGTACTTTCTGTTATGTTTTTAAATAAATTGGTGTATATGCTAGGTTCATGGCAAGCTTCTTGTATATGGTCTATGTGCATAGAAAATTGTGTTTGTAATTGTGAAAATGTATTTTCACAAGGAATGATCATAGAAAGATTGACTGCTGGTTTTTGTTTTATATTGAGTTGTTTTAGGAAAAAATATAATCCAGCTATGCACATTATAAAAATAAAACTCGACAATATAAAAAGCATTTTTTTTCTTTTTGCTTTGTATTTTAGTTGAAGCCCATACAACGTATTTGTTGTATTTTTTTTGTAAAAGAATTGTTTCAAATCATTTGCCAAATGTTGTGCAGTTTTATATCTATTTTCTGGTTTTTTTTCTAAGCATCGTAAAATAATTTGGTCCAATGATTCTGAAATGTCAGGTTTGATCGTAGACGGTGTAATAGGTTGATCTGTTGTGATAGCACATAATGTAGAATATGCATCGCTCATATCAAAAGGATATTGACCTGTACAAAGTTGATATAGTACAGTACCTAAAGAATAGATATCCGTGCGATAGTCTACTTTTTTCCCAAGTGCTTGTTCTGGCGACATTATGTTGATTGAGCCTATGAGAGAGCCTGTTTGTGTTAATTTTGCTTGGTTTTTTTCTTTAGAAAAATCTTTAGCAATGCCAAAATCTATTAATACAGGAGTACCATCTTCTTTGACAAGAATATTATCTGATTTAATGTCACGGTGGATAATGTTTTTTTGGTGGATATAGTGTATAGCTTGGGCAATTTGTGAAATGAGATTGGCATGTTCTCTATAATTTCCATGTTGCAATGATTCAATATATTGTAGAATGGGCTTTCCTTGGATATACTCCATAATAATATAGGGTTTATTTTGATATATGCCGAAATCGTAGATTTTTACAATATTGGGATGAGATAAACTTGCATACATCATAGCTTCTCGTTGAAAACGTTTATAAAAAATAGTCTGTTTTGTGTTTAAAATAACTTTTATAGCAACATTGCGAGCAAGTTTTGTATCTTCAGCTAAATACACAACTCCCATACCACCACGACTAATTTCATGTTTGATTTCATAATGTCGAATTCTTATAATCGATTCAGGCTCAGAAGTTTCAGAGTGCATGTTTTTATCCTTTTTTTAGTATTTTATACAATAATTTTACTCTACATATTTTTTCTCTAATTTATAAAGAGGTCGTTTAAACCTTCATTGTTATTGTTAAGGATATGCTACTTTTTTTTGTTGATAAGAATTATCTGGTGTTAACGACATATTTTTTTTCTTGTTGACGAGAATCATCTGGCATTAACGACATATTTTCTTTTTTTTATTGTTTTTGTTGACGAGCTTTTTTCGCTTTTTGATGAATAAGATAAGACATGTATAGGATCAAAACTACTATACCAATATAATCTAAAGGTCGATAACGAAGCCAAAAAATGGTAATAGTTGTAGCCGTTATCATAAGAGCCATGGCAGCAGTAGTATATCTAGAAGGTGCATCTAATTCTGCTATATCTTTTAATAACGGGATACAAGATACTATCTTAGATAGTGGTTGAAAGAGGAAAAATAAACCTCCCCACATCATAAGAAAACCACCTATACGGTAATACCAGTTTGTAAAAATGTCCTCTTCGTAATGGTTTTCCAATTTTCTTATAATGTCTATAGAAAAACCCGTTGATTTTATTTTGTCTAAAGAATTGCTTTCATTCCACCATAATAACCAAAAAGAAGCGATCAATAAAAATAAACCAAAAACAAAAACAATGGGATGCATTGTTTTTTTCCATCGATCCAGATAATTTTCTTTCTGATTGTCTGTAAAAACCATTATATTCTCCTATGGCTGTTCCTATTTGTATACATATTTTTTATAATTTAAAAAAAAGACGGTTAAAAAACCGTCTTTATAAGAGATATGTTACTTCTATATGTTTTCTTTTTGTTGACGAGCTCTATTCGCACGGTTACGAATAATGGAAGACAAGAATATGATCAAGAATACTGCAACAACAGCATATAAAGGTCGGAAACGAAGCCAAGCAATGGCAATCGTTGTAGATGACAACATAATTGCTATCAAAGCAGTGGCAATGCCTATACCTGATGCTATAATATCTTTTAAGAAAGGAATAAAAGAAACTATCATAGCTAGTGGTTGGAGGATAAGGAAGAGACCGAGCCACATCATAATAAAACCACCTAAACGACAAAACCATTTTACTAAAATGGCAGCATCTTTTTCAGTTTTGATCATAATGTCTGCTGGAACAATACCAATGCTTAAATGTCCTACTAATTTTCCAGGAGTAGCAAGGTATTGAGTAAATGTGTTCCCACTTTGTTCTCCAATAATCGTAACATCTTGTTGGGGAGGAGTGAAAAAAAACGTGATGCGAATGTCACCAATTTCTGCTTCAGCTGGGATTGCGGAAATAGGAAGATCTTCATGATCTTGTACAGAAATTTTTTTATCAGAGTTATTTTTTTCTGTTATGGCTTCTCTTTTATAAAACGGACGATATAAACCACCATTTTCAAAAATATATTGTGATTTTAAATCCTTACGCCATGTTTCATAAGATTCTAGAGGAATGGCATAATGTTCATTATTTTGAATCGATTTTTTTAAAGAAGAAATATTAAATGCACCCAATTCAATATTAGTAGCATAGATAGTATCGGATTGAATGGGCATTGGAGGGTTTTTTCCTTTGTATTCTGGATCTTTAAATTTATTGGAATCATGGTATGTTTCTGACCATACTCCTTGGTATGTGTATTGATATGTTGTTTTTTTTCCACTGACAGTTTCTTTTTTTCTTTTATGCTCATGTTCTTCCCATTGGTACATTTCTACTTTTCTAGAAAATTGCATCGCATTCATACTGATAGGAAAAATAGAATCTTGCAAAATATCGTAAGTAACTGCTTTTCCTGCTGTATAAATCGGTTTTTTTCATTTTGAGGGTCTACTTTGTCTGTTGGAATTGCTACATACGTATCTTTAAACTCATCAATAGATGCTATTGTGTTTAAAGAATTTCCTTCATTCCACCACAATAACCAAAAAGAAGCGAGAAATAAAACTAAACCTATAACAACGCCACCAATTGCTTTTTTCAATCGGTCAAAATAACCTTCTTTATGAGTTTCAGTAAAAACCATTATATTCTCCTATGATTGAGTCCTTTCTTCATAAATAACTATTTATACAAACGTATGAATAAATGTTGTTTATTGAAATTGATATAAATTCCATGTAATAGTTTCTCTTGTTTGTTTTTCATAAAATGTAAATACTTTTTTAGCTTTTTGCAAAATAGATTGTATATTTTGTTCAGATTCTTTAGGAAGTAAAATATAAAACCTAGATTGTCCCAGTAAATTTTCAATCAATTTTTGATTGATATGAATAAAAATTCCTTCTCGATGAATAGCCCAGAGAAGTTTATCATTGCCTTGGCATGCAATGTATAGTGGATCATCATTTGTAATCGTTTGAACTTGTTCTGCGTTTTCATATCTGTCCGGGAAAGCTCCACCAGAATATAATGTAGTGAAAGCAATGAGAATAATCCAACATGCTATCCAGCCATATTCTATTACAAATTTTGTAATTTGAAGTTCTCCTTTATAGCAAATATAGCTGAGAATAAGCAAACTAGGAATAAAAAGTAATGTCCAAAGACTACAACCTAGAAATATTCCCACAATTAAAGCAATGGCACTACAAATTAATGCAAAAGACAATAGATATTTATGCAATACAAATATAATATAGTGCCATTTTTCTTTTTTCCCTTGTATCCAAGAAACAATGAAATCGGCATACACAGCTACCATCAAACAACAAGTAGGTAAAATCATGAGAAAGTATCGATTTTTTTTAGCTGAAACAGACGATAAAAAAATGATACCAATAAAATACCAAATCCAAGTAAAATAAATAGATGCTTGTTGTTTTTTTTCTATTGTTGACAATTTATTTTTTTGTATGAAAAGCAATATAGGATACATAAAAGCAAAAATTAAAAATACACTCCAAATTCCAATATAAGCAACAGATAAAAGAATATAATAATAAAAAGGTTCAGCATGCTTAATTTTTAGAGATCCTATATCTTTAAAAATCAAAGTCCATGCTTCTGGCTCTTGGAATTTAATGACAATCCACCAAATATTTCCTATAAGAAATGTGCTAATAATAATTAAAAGCAACAATAGCCAACCTTTGTAAGATTTTGGAAAAAAAGGATGATAATTTTCAATAATATTTTGTGTTAAACTGTTTTGCTTGATTTTATTCAATAGTAAAATAAAACACCAAGTAACATATAGAGACCCTAACAGCGTGAGTAAAGCTGCTGGTCCTTTACTAAAATATGATAATGTAAAAAATAAAACAGAGAAAATAAAATATTTGACCACCATTTTTTTTGTAGTGGATGCATACATCTTTAAAATACTATAAATACCAGCAATTCCAAACGCACAAGCAAACATATCCCAACGGGAAATAAGTGCATCGCCTAAAAAATTAATGCTAGTTGCTAGCATTATACTAGCGAATAAAGCAGTTCGTGCATTGAATAATGTTTTGGCTAATTTCCATACCATAAATACAAGAAAAAAAGCAATGCATAGATTCGGAAAGCGCAAGATCCATAAATTCCTCGTATCATGAAATAACATTTTTATAGCAGCCACGCTCCAAGTAGGAAAAGGAGGCTTTAAAATACGAGCTTCATTATTTAATGTTGGTACTAACCATTCATTAGATTCTACAATTTCTTCTGCTGTTTTAAAATTGCGGGCTTCCATAGTATTGCGTACTGGTTGAAGGCCTAAAATGCATAGATAGCAAAAAAAGGCAAAGAGAAAAAAGTAAAAAAATATGCGTTCAAAAATTTTTTCTTCGTAATCATGTTCTAAAATTGTTGTAAATTCTATCCACTTTTGATAAATTCGATCTAGCATGCTCTTGCTCCTTTTGTATGGATTCTTTGCCAAAGATTTTTCACAAAAGACACTTTTAAACAAAGAAAATATGTAAGAAACGTAAATACAACAAGAAGAACAGAAGCAAAGATAGTATTCACATAAAAACTTTCTTTAAATCCTGCACCATACAAACTAAAAATTAAATTTTGTGGGAAAAAACCAATGGCAGAGGCAATACAAAATGTACGTAAAGGCACTTTACTTGCCCCGAGAAGAATATTAAATAATAAGCCAGGCAAAGGCAATTGCCGCATAACAAGAATGCTCAAAAATGCATGTTTTTCCACATATTCATACCAAGCTGGTGCTGTGTATTTTTTATTTTTTATCCATGCACTTTTTATCCATCGAATGTAACAAAATGTTATGCTTGCTCCTAAGATCGAGGCAATTTCAGATAAAAGAATGCCAATCCAAAAACCAAAAATCGTAGCACTCACAAAACTCATTGCTGTACGAGGCATTCCAATAGAAATAATCAATCCAGCAAATAAAGTATATACTAAAGGTAACCAGATATGTCCATATTGATACTTTTCTAAGAGTTGGTGTAAAAATTTTTGGATAAAATCTTGTTGTAAATATGAATAGAGTGGTGAATAATAACACACATACAATACAAGAGGAAAAGAAAAGGCAAGGAGTACATTGTTAATAATATATTTTATGCCACGTTTTTCGCCCAATTGGTTTATTTCGTTCAAATTTTACACCTCTCTTGGATAAAGCAACGTGATTTCCACCATCTTAGAGCAAAACAATCTACAAATCCACGCCAAGCTCTATTACGAATGCCATATTTTGATTCGCCCCAGACTCGATCTCTGTGGTCAATTTCAATTTCTGTAATTTTCCAACCTTTCCACTTCAATAGTGTGGGAATAAAACGATGCATACCATTAAAAATAGGAATTTCACGCAAACATTCTTTTCGCATCACACGAAAAGTACATCCAGCGTCTAAAACTTTATCACCTGTGATTCCATTTCGTACTTTATTTGCAATTTTAGATGATATACGGCGAATCCATGTGTCTTTTCGTTTTTTTCGTACACCGCAAACACAATCAAATTCACCAGCATGTTCTAATAATTTTGGCATATCTGCAGGATTGTTTTGTCCATCGGAATCTAGTGTGATAATCCATTGCCCTTTTGCATATCGAAAACCAGTGCCTTGTGCTGCACTTTGACCAAAATTTCGTATATGTTGTAGGAAAACAACTTCTGAGAATTCTTTTTGCAATTTTTGGATAACTTCTGCACTATTGTCTTTACTTCCATCATCAATGCATAAAATTTCAAAAGTTCGTTTTAAAGGTTGCAACGCAGATTTGATTTCTTGAACTAAAGTTTCTATATTTCCAGCTTCATTATATATAGGCAATACAACAGAAATATCCATGTTTTTTGTTTCTAAAATCATAGCGTCCCCTGTTCATGTCGAATTGTTAATTTTTCCAACATATCCTTTGTCATAGATGCTAAATCATAGCTTGGTTTCCAATCCCATTCTTCTCGTGCTGCACTATCATCAATCGAACGAGGCCAAGAATCTGCAATTTGTTGGCGAAAATCAGGTGCATAAGTACATTCAAATTCTGGAATGTGCTTTTTGATTTCTTTTTCCAATTCTTTTGCAGAAAAACTCATGGACGCAAGGTTAAAATTAGAATAGTGTTTAAGGCGAGATTTATCTGCTTTCATCAATTGAATGATTCCTTGAATAGCATCGGGCATATACATCATAGGCAATACAGTATCTTCTTTCACAAAGCAAGTATACTTTTTTGTTTTTACTGCATCATAAAAAATCGCAACTGCGTAATCAGTCGTTCCACCCCCTGGAGGAGTTTCACTGCTGATGATTCCAGGGAAACGAACGCCACGAATATCCATATCAAAACGACGAACATAATAATTGCACAACAATTCACCAGAAACTTTTGTAACACCATACATAGTTGTGGGAGTCAATATAGTATCTTGAGGAGTTTGATCTCGAGGAGTTTCTGGTCCAAAAACAGCAATGGAAGTAGGATTGAAAATTTGTGCTACTTTACATTCTCGTGCTACTTCTAATACATTGTATAATCCACCCATATTTACATTCCAAGCTTTTTGTGGATTCTTCTCTCCTACAGCAGAAAGTAAAGCAGCCATGTGAAAAATCGTATCAATGTTATATTTTTTTACGACTTGTTCTAAATTTTCTCGATTCGTCACATCAATAGATTCAAAAGGTTCCCAAAATTCTTTGGTAGATTCAGAAGGAGTGCGAAAATCACTAGCAATCACACGATCCTTACCGTAAATATTTCGTAATGATAAGATCAATTCAGATCCTATTTGTCCCATAGATCCTGTGATTAAAATGTTTTCCATGATATATGCCTTTCACCTTAAAGATTAGTAATAAAAAAAATTACATGATTTTAAAAACTTGATAATATAAAAAATCAGTTGTAGGACATGCCTATTTTTTATTGATTGCAACAACATAACGAAAGCCCCATCGAATGCTTTTGCTCTTTTTAGGAATTACTTGTCGATACGTTGTGGAACAAAACGAAAATGAAGGCATTGTCCAATTTCCACCTCGGACAACGCCCCAAATATTTTGATTGTCTATTATGCATGGGTTTTTTTTCGTAGTATATTTATATGCGTCTCTGCTATATGCATCTAGACACCATTCACCTACATTGCCTGTCATATCATAGCAACCAAAAGGAGATACATCCTTTTCATACATTCCAACATCAGAGAGCGACATGGTAGCATTCCCAATGTTGCTTACATGGGCTGTAGGGAATTCATTGCCCCATACAAAGCGATTTCCAAAATAACCGCGAGCTGCCTTTTCCCATTGTGCTTCTGTAGGCAAACTCACATGCCAATGCCATTTTTTAGACAACCATGCACAATATGCATTAGCATCGTCCCAAGTAACCAATACCACAGGTTTATTTTCCCAATTATCAGGGTGCGTTTTTTTCAAAGGATTCCAAGTAAAGGACAATGCTTCTTCCCCTGGTTGATAGGGAACTGCATGTCCTGTTTCTTGTATAAATATAGCATATTCTTTATTCGTTACTTCATATCGACTTATATAAAACGCATCTAATTCGATTTGCCTCACAGGTTGCGTGTCTTCCTGATCTTCGCTACCCATAATAAAAGAACCAGCTGGCACATACACTAAATGCGATAATCTTTCTACAAACTCAGGCAATTTTTCTTTTTTGGCAACTTTTTTTCCCTTATTTTTTTCTTTATTCATTTGTTGTAATAAAATGCCATATTTTTGTTGCCAATCTTGCCATTGTTGTTGTAAGTTCTTATTCTCAAAGAAAACATCTACATACTGCACAATAACTATTATCCATACGATTGTCAAGAAACAAAAAAAAAATCTTCTTCTCTTGTTATTTTTTTTTATATATTGTGTATCCATATTAGAAAAACATTGTATAGACAGTAAAAAATCTTTCATTTTTTTATCTGATAATTGCAAGGAATGTCCATAATCTTCTAAATATTGTTTTTCTTGTGCTAATAAAAAACCTTTTTTTTGTAATAAATGACAATCTCGTTCCCAAATTTCCCAACGTTGGTGCAACAATTTTTTGTTGTATGCTTGTCGACTTTTTACATCCATTAAAACTTGGTGTGCAGAACGCAACTTTCCTTTTAAAAATAAAACAACATCCTTATACTTAGGATTATTTGCTTTTTCTTGTAATTTCAACATTTGCGTACGAAATGCTTTTTCTATTGTACAAGAATCTACAGATTCAGCCACACCTAACAACTCATAAAAATTCGGTTCTGAATATTCAATATTCGATAACCCTAAAATACATTCATAAATATTTTCCATATTTAACATGTACTAGCAACTAAGCTACTTTCTATATAGGAAGCTCCCATATCCATAAATAAATTTCGTGCTTCTTCCACAATTGTTTTCAAATGATCTCTAGAACCTGCAGCTAAAGGATAATAAATTGCCATTCCTACATTTGTAGACGTTTCCACTAACTTTGTTTCTAAGGAATCTTTAACAGGAGTAATAATAGGAACTTCTATACCATCACGAACTACACAACCGCAAATCAAGTCTTCTAACTTTAGATCTTGACCGCCTACATTAAATATATATGATTCTCCTTCTTTTCCTAAACGAAATACAATATCTTTTCCTTTTGCTAAATCTAAATCCCACAATGAAATAGGTACCATATATTTTAAAGATAAATAATTATTTAAATCTACTAAAGCATGGAGTTCAGGAAATGATTCTGAACAAGCTTCTCGCAATAAATATTCTGATGATGGTTTTCCACGACCAGTAGCTCGATACTTTCCATTTTTTAATAATTTACGAGTGGCATCTCTAAACTTTTCTTCTTCAGGAGACAACTCACTTGTTCTTCTCAAATCTAGCAACTCTGCTAATTTTTTTGATAAAACCTCTCTAGGCAACGTAGTAGGAAGGTTTTCAACAAATAACATTCCTAACATAAAATCAGAACGCGGTACTATATTTTTTACGCAAAAACTCATAGACAAAACCCTTTCTTATAAACAAAGTATACTTTTTTCAAATAAAAATTGATTGCAATTGATACATAAAAAATCATATAATAAATTTTACCACAAAACAATAAAAAATTCAAAATAAACAAGCAAAGGAATAAAACATGGCATCAAAAATACGAAACATACGGAAAATGAGTTCAAATAAGAAACTTTCGCATATGCATCCTCGGAATGATAATCTTTACATGATTATTGGGATAGTTGGAATTATTATTGTATGTCTTATATTTGTATTTTTTAGCATGGGAACAAAAAAGGTAATAAAAGCAAAAAAAACTGTAGAAACAAACCAAGAAAAAACATTATCATTGCAAGATAAACAAAACATAGATACAAAGATTTCATCGCAAACAAAAATTTCTGATGACACCAGCATAAAAATTGAAAAACAGCAAGTAATAGAAGATGAAATTTCTCTAACAATACAAAAAGAAAAAGGTTCTCTATGGTTTGATCGTGTGCAACAAAACAAGCCAGAAACGCCCAACACATTCCAACAAACCACAGAAACCACAGAGACAAAAGAAAGAATAGAAAAACAACAAGAAACAGTAGATTCTGAAAACGTTTCACGTAAGCATTGGTATGATCGTCCCAACCAATCTGAACAAATTACTACACCCAAGGAAAAATTTTGGAGCCATGATAAAGAAGATAAACAACAAGAAACAGTAGATTCTGAAAACGTTTCACGTAAACGCTGGTACGATCGTCCCAATCAACCTACCCAAAAAACAGTTCTTGATAACGAACAAGCAGAGAAGCAAGACAGCGAGAATAAAGATCGTCCTTGGAAACAAGCAGAGAAGCAAGACAGCGAGAATAAAGATCGTCCTTGGAAACAAGCAGAGAAGCAAGACAGCGAGAATAAAGATCGCCCTTGGAAACAAGCAGAGAAGCAAGACAGCGAGAATAAAGATCGCCCTTGGAAACAAGCAGAGAAGCAAGACAGCGAGAATAAAGATCGTCCTTGGAAACAAACAGAAAAGCAAGACAGCGAGAATAAAGATCGTCCTTGGAAACAAACAGAAAAGCAAGACAGCGAGAATAAAGATCGCCCTTGGAAACAAACAGAGAATCAAGATAGCGAGAAAGATCGGTCTTTGAAACAAACAGAGAAGCAAGATAACGAAAACAAGCAAAACATCAAAAAAAATGATTCTGAAAAACCAAGAAAAACGAAAAAAACAAAATCTGAAAAAGATGCAGGAATTAACACAAATGTTAAAGAATTAAATATTGTTTCTTCTCTTGGAAATTGGCAACAACAAGAAATCTCAGAAAATAATATAAATGCACTGCGTTTTGAAGATAGTCAAACAGGAATACAAATGGTTATCTATTATCGAGAGGCAAAATATCGCTATACTTTTGATGATATAGATACTTTTATAGATGGTTCTAGTGTAAATGAAATGTTGAAAATAGGCATTATACCAGGAATTCAAAAAGTATATGAAAAATGTACTTTAACAGATAAAAGCATACAAAGGGTGTCATATAGAAAATTAGGGAGAGTTCATCAAGCCCATGGCACAGGGATTAATCCCAAGAAAAAAGTACAAGAACATATTATATTAACAGGAATTCGAACTAGAAATCGAGGATTCTATATATACATGACTGTTCCTTCTTCACAATATAGAAAATCTCGAAATACAATATCCCACATATTTAACAATATGTACATAAAAAACTAAAAAATACTGCAACATAGTATATAAATATAGTATAAATAAGGAGCAACCATAGCAATGGATTATTGTCAAAAAAAAGTAACTATTATGGGGTTAGGACTATTTGGAGGCGGTTTAGGTGTTACGAAGTATTTTGTACAAAAAAATGCCAAAGTACTTGTCACTGACTTACGTTCCAAAGAAGATCTTCGTGAATCTTTAGCAGAACTAGAAAATTTACCTATTCAATTGCGTCTAGGGGAACATTGCGAAGAAGATTTTACAAGTGCTGACATTGTGATAGTCAATCCAGGTGTGCCAGAAACATCTCGTTATTTACAACTTGCTAGAGAAAGTGGTGCTATCATTGATACAGAAATCAATATTTTTTTACGAGAATGCAAAGCAAAAATTATTGGCATCACTGGGAGCAATGGGAAAAGCACAACAACAGGAATGATTCACCACATATTTGAAAAGTCGGGGATTCCAACTTGGCTGGGGGGAAATATAGGACGTTCTTTATTGGCAGAATTGCCGAACATTAAAGAAAATGACGTTGTTGTACTAGAATTATCTAGCTTTCAATTGGAACGAGCCCAAGATTGCTCGCCCCAAATAGCAGTAGTTACAAATGTTTCTCGAAATCATCTAGATCGACATAAAACTATGGAAAATTATGCATGGGCAAAACAAAATTTAATACGATTTCAAAAACCATCTGATCATTGCATCTTAAATATCACATTGAAAGATTGGGAAAATATAGGACAAGGTCAAAAATATTATTTTGGTAACCATGGCAATATCCAAATGCAAGAAAATAAAATTGTATTTCAAAAAAATGGGATATTTCAACCTTTGATAAATACAGACGAACTCCTTGTGCGTGGAAAAGTCAATATAGAAAATGCTATGGCAGCTGCTATGGCATGTTTATCTTGGGGTTTATCTGTAGAACAAATTGCACAAGGATTGCGTACCTTTCAAGGACTGCCTCATAGATTAGAATATATAGGCACATTCCAGGACAGAAAAATTTACGAAGATTCAGATGCCACCACTCCTGAATCGACTATGGCTGCTCTAGAGGCATTTACAGAGCCTATTATTCTCATTGCAGGGGGAGGCGACAAAGATTTTGATTATACAGAATTAGGAAAATGCATTTCACAAAGAGTGAAAGCCCTTATTCTTATGGGAGAAACAGCACCTAAAATGCAAAAAGTAGTTCAAAACATTCCTATTCATATAGTGGCTAACATGAAAGACGCAGTTCAAATGGCAAAAACATTGTCAGAAAAAAATAATGTGATTCTACTTTCACCAGCTGCCACTAGTTTTGGTTTATTTAGAAATTTTGTAGAACGTGCTGAAGTATTTAAAAAATGTGTTTATGAAATTTTTGACTAATAAAAAAACCATTCCTTGAGATATTTTTATGCTCTAGGGTGGTTTTTTTTTAATAAAATAGCAAAAAAATAGTCATATTGTTGTAAAAATAGCTGTATAGCCTTATTATATAGAAAGATTGATCAAAAATGCGAGTAAAAATAGCTGTAACATTACAAAAATAAAAATGAAAAATTTGATCAAACTTGAAAGGTAATAAAATGAAAGATTCCTTAAAAGAAAATCATGAAATGGCACAAAGAGCAGAACTTCATAGAAAAATTTGGGCGATTGCTGATGATGTTCGTGGTGCAGTGGATGGTTGGGATTTCAAACAATATATATTAGGGATTTTGTTTTATAGATTTATTTCAGAAAATATTACCGAGTTTTTTAATATTGCAGAACATCAAGCAGGCAATTTGACCTTTGATTATGCAAAAATTTCTGATAAAAAAGCAAACATTGACTTTAGACCAAATACTGTGGAAAAGAAAGGTTTTTTCATATTACCAAGCCAGCTATTTAAAAATGTTGTTAAAAAAGCAAAAAATAATGAAAATTTAAATATAGATTTAGCAAATATTTTTAAAGCCATTGAAGGAAGTGCTATTGGTTTTCCATCAGAAGAAGATATGAAAGGGTTGTTTGAAGATATTGATACAACTAGCAATCGTCTAGGTGGAACAGTAGCTGAAAAGAACAAGAGATTAATCAACATATTAACTGGAATAGCAGAAATTAATTTTGGAGATTTTCAAGATAATGATATTGATGCTTTTGGAGATGCGTATGAATACTTAATCTCAAACTATGCTAGCAACGCAGGAAAATCAGGCGGTGAATTTTTCACTCCACAAACTGTCTCCAAGCTTTTAGCTAGGCTTGTGATGGATGGTAAAACAAGAATTAACAAAGTATATGATCCTACTTGTGGGAGTGGAAGCTTACTTTTACAGATGAAAAAACAATTTGATGAACATATCATTGAACAAGGTTTTTTTGGTCAAGAAATCAACATGACAAATTTTAATTTAGCTCGTATGAATATGTTTCTTCATAACGTAAATTATAACAATTTTTCTATTAAAAGAGGAGATACTTTAATCAATCCTCAGCATAACAAGGAAAAACCATTTGATGCCATTGTTTCCAATCCACCCTACTCTATTAAATGGATCGGTGATGCAGATCCTACTTTGATCCATGACGAACGTTTTGCACCAGCTGGAAAACTAGCACCTAAATCCTATGCAGACTATGCATTCATCATGCATTCTTTAAGCTACCTTTCTAGCAAAGGACGTGCAGCCATTGTATGTTTTCCTGGCATTTTTTACCGCAAAGGAGCAGAAAAAACAATTCGTAAATATTTAGTAGACAATAATTTTATAGATTGTGTAATACAACTTCCTGAAAATCTTTTTTTTGGTACATCCATAGCAACTTGCATCTTAGTTATGGCAAAAAACAAAACAAAAAACAAAGTACTCTTCATCGATGCAAGTAAAGAATTTAAAAAAGAAACAAATAACAATATACTAGAAGAAAAAAATATCCAAACTATTGTGGAAGAGTTTAGAAATAGAAAAAATATAAAACATTTGTCAAGATACGTCGATACATCAGAAATAGAAGAAAATGACTACAATCTTTCTGTTTCCACGTATGTGGAAAAAGAAGATACAAGAGAAGTGATCGACATTAAAGCTCTAAATAAAGAAATTCAAGAAACAGTCCAGAGAATAGATGAATTGAGAGCTTCCATAAACAAAATTATAGAAAAGCTGGGAGATGACTAAGTTTGATGAATTGTTGAAAAATGAAAAAGTGAAGTGGAAGAAATTAAGAGAAGTTTGCAAAATATATACAGGTAGACTTAATGTAAAAGAGAAAACAGCAAATGGAACATATCCATTTTTTACAACCTCTAAAGAAATAAGCTATATTGATACATATGCTTTTGAAGGAGAAAGTTTACTAGTTACAGGAAATGCTAATATTGGTGATGTAAAATATTTCCATGGTAAATTTAATGCATATCAAAGGATATATGTACTGCAAAAATTTAAATATGTAAATGCATTATTTTTAATGCATTACATGAAAATGGAATTTAAAAAATATTTGTTTCGTAAGAAAAAACAAGCAGTAATATCCTATATTGTATTACAAGATATTGAAGATTTTATCATTCCCATCCCTTCCTTTACAACGCAAGAAAAAATTGTAAAAATATTAGGTAAATTTACAAGTTATATTCATGAATTACAAGCTGAATACAAAGCTAGAACAAAACAATATGAGTACTATAAAAATTTATTACTCAGTGAAGAATATTTATATAAAGTTTCTGAAAAAATGGCAACAGATAGTGTAGATAGAAAACTATATAAATGTAAGCGAGAATTATTGAAACAATGTGTTCTAGATGTTGAAAAAATTAAATGGAACGATGTTTCTACAACTTCATTTAAATATATTGATTTATCTTCCGTTGATAGAAATAGTAATAAGATCATAGAAACAGAAATAATATATAAAAACAATGCTCCTATCAGAGCACAACAAATCGTTTACAAGGATGATATATTATTTGGAACTACTAGGCCATTGTTGCAAAGATATTGTCTGATTTCTGAACAATATGATCAACAAATTTGTAGTACAGGATTTTGTGTGCTAAGACCAAATAAAATAAAAGTTTTGCCAAAATGGATATTATATTGCCTATCTACTAATTCCTTTTTATCTCATATTGCCAAATATGAGAAAGGAACGAGTTATCCAACGATTAGCGACCATGATGTGAAGATGTATAAAATTCCCATCCCCTCTATTCCAGTTCAAAAATATATTGTAGCTATTCTTGATACATTCGATTCTTTGGTAAATGATATTTTCAAGGGATTGCCAAAAGAAATAGAATTGAGGCAAAAACAATATGAATGTTATAGAGAAAAATTACTGGATTTTTCTAAGGAGCTTGGGAATGAGTCTCATCAATGAATTATTAAAAAATGAAAAAGTGGAATGGAAAAAACTAGGAGAAGTTGCTGAAGTAGGAACTGGAAAATCTAACACAAAGGAACAAATAAAGAATGGCAAATATCCTTTTTATGTAAGATCTAAACATATAAAAAGAATCAATACATTTGAATTTGATGAAATTGCTATTGTCATACCAGGAGAAGGTGAAATAGGAGAAGTCTTTCATTATGTGGAAGGGAAATATGCTCTACATCAAAGAGCATATAGAATTCATATTATCCATGAAAATATAATGACAAAATTCATTTACCATTACATGTTACAGAATTTTAAAAAATATATTATAAAAAATGCAGTTTCTGCGACAGTAACTTCTATTAGAAAGCCTATGATTGAAAATTTTAAAATTCCTATTCCCACCCTTGAAACGCAAGAAAAAATTATAAAAACACTAGATACATTTACAGATTATATGACTGCATTGCAATCTGAATTACAGGAAGAAATAAAATTACGACAAAAACAATATGAATATTACCGGAAAAAATTGCTACATTTTCCAAAGGAGCTTGGAAATGAGTAAAATTTTTACATTGTTGAAAAATGAAATCGTAGAATGGAAAAAATTAGGCGAAGTTTGTGAAGTTCTAAATTATAAAAGAAAACCAATTGCAAAATCTAAGAGAATTACAGGTAAGTATCCATACTATGGAGCAAATGGAATCCAAGATTATATAGATGATTATATTTTTGAAGGATCTTTTATTTTGATGGGTGAAGATGGATCTGTTATCAATAAAGATAATAGCCCAGTTTTGCATTGGGTAGACAATGGTAAAATTTGGGTCAATAATCATGCTCATGTATTAGGAGAATTATCTTCTAAATATATTTTGAAATATATATATTATTTTTTAACTACCGTAGATGTATCGGCCATTGTGAAGGGACTTTCACCTAAAATAAATCAAGCCAATATGAAAAATATCGAAATTTCCATCCCATCTATAGAAATGCAAGAAAAAATTGTAAAAACACTAGATGAATTTACAACTTACATTACTGCATTGAAAGCTACATTACAGGAAGAAATAGCATTACGACAAAAACAATATGAATACTATAGAGAAAAATTGCTAGATTTCCCTAAGGAGCTTGGAAATGAGTCTTGTCAATGAATTGTTGAAAAAGGAAAAGGTAGAGTGGGAAAAATTAGGTGAAGTTTTTCATGTAAGGACAGGATATACTCCCCCTAAAAGAAATAAAAAATTTTGGAAAAATGGAACAGTGCCTTGGTTTACAATAGAAGATATTAGAGATAGAGGAAGAGTTCTTCATGATGCAAATATAAAAATTTCTCAAAGTGGAGTTAAAAAAGTACCTTTTAAAGCAGATTCTTTAATTCTTTCCATAACTGCAACTATTGGAGAGTATGCACTTATAAACGTTGATTTTATAGTAAATCAACAATTTATAGTTTTTTCTACAAAAGAACAATTTCAAAATAAAGTGAATATGAATTATATGAGATATTATTTCTCAAAGATATCAGAATATTGTAAAAAGAATAAGAGAATAGCAAATATACCAACAGTAGATACAGATAAAATTTTAAAATTAGAAATTCCTATTCCTTCTATAGAAATGCAAAAAAAAATTGTAAAAATATTAGACAGTTTTACAAATTATATTACTATATTGCAAGATGAATATAAGGTTAGAACAAAACAATATGAATATTATAGAAACTTACTACTCAGTGAAAAATATATACATAAGATTTCTGCATGGTTAAAAAATGAAAAAGTAGAATGGAAGAAACTAGGAGAAGTTTGTAAAATTTTAAATTATAAAAGAAAATTAATTGCAAAATCTAAGAGAAGTACAGGTAAGTATCCATACTATGGAGCAAATGGAATCCAAGATTATGTAGATAGTTATATTTTTGAAGGATCTTTTATTTTAATGGGAGAAGATGGATCTGTCATCAATAAAGATAATACTCCAGTTTTACATTGGGTAAACAGTAGTAAAATTTGGGTCAATAATCATGCTCATGTTTTAGGGAAATTGTCATCACAGTACATTTTAAAATATATATATTATTTTTTAACTACAGTAGATGTATCTCCCATTGTAAAAGGAATTTCTCCTAAAATAAACCAAGCGAATATGAAAAATATTGATATTTTTATTCCCTCTATTCCAGTTCAAAAATATATAGTCTCTATTCTTGATATATTCCATGCTTTGGTTCATGATATTTCTGATGGATTGCCAAAAGAAATAAAATTACGACAAAAACAATATGAATATTACAGAGATCAATTACTACATTTCCCCAAGGAGATTGGAAATGAGTAAAATTTCTGAATTGCTAAAAAAGGAGACAGTAGAATGGAAAAAGCTTGCCTCTTTGATAGATTATGAACAACCAACAAAATATATTGTTACAACAACGAATTATGATGATACATATAGTATTCCAGTTTTAACTGCTGGTCAAACGTTTATATTGGGATTTACTGATGAAAAACATGGAATCTATGAGGCTGATGAAGAAAATCCAGTCATTATCTTTGATGATTTTACAGCTAGTAATCATTGGGTAGATTTTCGTTTTAAAGTAAAGTCATCTGCAATGAAAATGTTAAAGCCTAAAAAAGGTGTTAATTTAAGATATTGTTACCATTACATGCAAAATATAAAAGTAGATACAACAGAACATAAAAGATTGTGGATTTCAAAATATTCACAAATAAAAATTCCAGTTCCGTCCTTTGAAATTCAAAAAAAAATTGTACAAATACTAGATAAGTTTACAGATTATATGACTGCATTACAGAAAGAATATAGAGCTAGGACAAAACAATATGAATATTATAGAAACGTATTATTCAATGAACAATATATACACGAGATTTCTGAAAAGATCATAGAACTGTCTAATTTTTAAACATGATGATCAATAAATTTGTAGTATAACAAAAGCAATAATAATATGAAGTAGTATTGCAAAACTTTCTATAGCATGGAATACACGTACATAGAAAGTTTTGAAAAATAGAAAAAAATAAAAGACTTGACCAATTATATAAAAGAAATATAATTTCATTGTATTTCTTTTATATAATTAAGGAGCAAAAAATATATGGAATTTCCCGCTAGTCATTTTTATAAACTTTCGCCTAATGAGAGGCTAGATAAAGTTGTGCGTTTTTGCAATTTAGATGAGTCTGAAAAAGAAACATTGCAAGGTAGCCAAGGATTAAATTTAGACCAAGCAAATCATATGATTGAAAATGTAATAGGTACTATAGAATTGCCTGTTGGTTTAGGTGTTCATTTTCTGATTAATGAAAAGGAATATATCGTTCCTATGGCCATTGAAGAACCGTCTGTTGTGGCTGCTGCTTCAAAAATGGCAAAAATTGCAGCAATTCATGGTGGTTTTTATACGACTAGTACAGATCCTGTGATGATTGCACAAATTCAATTGACAAATTTGCAAGATCCTTATGGTGCTCGCATCCGTCTTTTATTAGCTAAAGAAAAGATCTTGCGTCTTGCGAATGAGCAAGATCCTATTTTAACAAAGTTAGGTGGTGGTGCTATTGATTGGGAAGTCAAGGTAATTGATACAGAAGGTGATAAGATGGTTATTTGTCATATTTTGGTCAATTGCAAGGATGCTATGGGAGCCAATGCAGTGAATACTATGGCAGAAGCTCTAGCTCCTATTGTGGCAGAGATTGCACAAGCAACGTCACGCCTTCGTATTTTGTCAAATTTAGCTGTACATCGTCTTGCTAGAGCATATGCTGTTTTTGATAAGGAAGCATTGGATGGGGAAGAAGTTGTAGATGGAATTATTGCAGCATATCAATTTGCTAAGGCAGATCCTTACCGTGCAGCAACGCACAATAAAGGGATTATGAATGGTATCATTGCTGTTGCTCTTGCTACGGGGCAAGATACACGAGCATTGGAAGCCGGTGCACATTCGTATGCAGCACGAGGCGGACAATATACTTCTCTTACTACTTGGGAAAAGAATAGAGAAGGTCATCTTGTAGGTACTATTGAGTTGCCTATGGCTGTTGGAATTGTAGGTGGAGCTACAAAAAGTCATCCAACTGTTCGTACAAATTTGAAAATTTTGAATATTAAAAGTGCGAATGAGTTAGGCGAGGTGATTGCTGCTGTTGGTTTAGCTCAAAATGTTGGTGCACTTCGTGCTTTAGCAAATGAAGGCATTCAAAAAGGGCATATGTCACTCCATGCTCGCAATTTAGCGATTATGGCTGGAGCTCCTTTAGCACTTGTGGATACTGTTGTGGAACGTTTGAAGTCATCTGGTGTCATTCGATTAGATAAGGCACAAAAGATTGTGCAAGAATTGCTTTCTTCTGACAATTCACAGTAAAACAAAGTAGCATATTATGATAAGATTGCTGTCTATTTATATTTCAATATTTTGTAAGAGATTTAAAATACAAAGAAATCTTATGTAAATGTAGAATAGAATAGCACATCTTTATCAATAAAATTCCTATTACAGAATGCTATGAGTTTTTCTAATAGCATGAAAATGTAATAAAAAATAATTGATGATTTTTGCATTGTATTTTTAGGAATCAATTTAAAAATCATCAATTATTTTTTTATGTAACATATTATTGTTTTATTATTTTACTTTCTGTTTTTGTGTCTAGAATGTCGTATCCAAGTTCTTGGATTTTTTTTCGAAGTTGATCTGCAAGTGTCCAATCTTTGTTTTTTCTTGCTTCTTGTCGTTGTATGGCAAGTTCCTTGATTTCTTCTGGAATGTCTTCTTGTGTTTTTTGGATATTTTCAAGATCTAAGCCAAGGACTTGATCATATTGATAGAGTAGATAGAGTTTGTTTTCTGGTGTAAGTTCTTTATCATCTAATGTTTTCCAAAGTACAGCTAAAGCACGTGATGTATTGAGGTCGTCGTTGATGGCTTCACGAAATTGTTGAGAATATGTATTGTCTTCAGGTGCTATAGGAGATGTTGCTTTTGATTTGAGTTCTAGAATTTTTTGTACAAGATTTCTATAGCCATTTTTAGCAGATTCCATGGCTTTTTCTGTGAATACTAAAGGATGTCGATAATGTGCATTGAGTAAAAAGTAGCGATATTCTAATGGTTGGTATCCTTTAGTTTTTAAAAGGGATAATGTTAGGAAGTTGCCTTCTGATTTTCCCATGCGTCCTGCGTCTGCTTCATCATTGTTTTTAGAAATAAGTAAGAATTCGCCATGCAACCAATATTTTACCCATTGTTTTTTTGTGACAGCTTCGACTTGTGCGATTTCATTTGTATGATGCACAGGAATATGGTCAATGCCACCACAATGTATGTCAAATTGTTCGCCTAAATAGTGGCAACTCATAGCAGAACATTCAATGTGCCATCCAGGAAATCCAGTACCCCAAGGTGATTCCCATTCCATCTGTCTTTTGGGACCTGTTTTAGGAGAAAATTTCCACAATGCAAAATCTGTGGGATTTTTTTTACCTTCGACTACTTCGATGCGAGCACCTGCACGGATGTTGTCGATTTGTATGTTTGCAAATTTTGTGTAATCTGGAAATTTGGAAGTGTCAAAGTAGACGCCATCTTCGATTGTATATGTGAAGCCATTTTCTTCGAGTTTTTTTACTAGTTCGATTTGTTGCTCTATATGATCTGTGGCTTTGCACCAAATCGTAGGATATAGAATATTGAGTTCTTTTAAATCATCTTTAAAGGCGTCAGCGTACATTTCTGAGATTTCCCAAACAGATTTCCCTTCTCGCTTTGCACCTTTTTCCATTTTATCTTCACCGTCGCTAGCATCATCTGTTAAGTGTCCTACGTCGGTGATGTTCATGACATGTTTTACTTCGTATCCATTGTATAGCAATGTTCTTTTAAGTATGTCTTCAAAAACATATGTTCTTAAGTTGCCAATGTGTGCAAAATTATACACTGTGGGGCCACATGTGTACATTCCTACAGTTTTTTTGTCAGGATGGAGTGGTTGAAATTCTGTTTTGCGTCTTTCTGGAGTATTGTATAGAAAAAGCATTGTTTATTTTTCCTTTCTATTAGTTTGTAGTTTTAAGATGTTTTGTATATTGGCTTGCATAGTGGTGATGTAATAGTCTAAAGATGGATTGTCTGGACCTGAGGCTACAGGATCAATTTGTATTAAGGGAATATTTGTTTCTTGTACAATGGTGTTGGCTAGTGTTGGTTGGTATTGTGGTTCTGTACAAATAGCCCCAACATTGTGTTCTTGTATAGTTTGTATGATTTGTAGAATTTCTGATGGAGAGGCTGTTGCATTTGTATGTTCTTGTAATGTTGTGATGATTTCTAAACCTGTGTCTTGTGCTAGGTAGTCTAGGATGTTGTGGTATGTGATGATTTTTTTATTTTGTAGTTGAGAGATAGCGTTTTGCCATTCTTTATGGAGTTGGTTCATTTTATTTTGATATTGTTGTGCATTTGTTTGTAATTGTGTTGTATATTGTGGATATTTTGTACTGAGTTGTTCTGCGATTTGAATGGAGATTTGTCCTGCTCTTAAAGGGCTAGCAAATAAATGAGGATTTGCATTATTTATGTGTTGGTGTATGTGTTTGCATGTATTGTTATCTGTGTGTTGATGTGTATGTACACATGTTTTTTTGTCTGTATGTTTATGAGTAGTAAGGTGTAAAGGAGTGGTGTCATCGTAGAGTATATTCGGGATGTTTTGCGAGCTGTCCAATATAGGAATATTTTCTAGTTCTTGAAGTTGCAGGAAGTTTTCCATGCCTAATCCATTGATAATAAGTATATCGGCTTGTGTGAGTTTAAGCATGTCTTGCGGCGTGAGCATATAGTCATGGGGACATCCTAAATTCGCTGGTAGCATAGTGTCAACGTGGAGTGTAGGACAGTTTTGTGTTACATTTTTTGTAATTAAGGTAATGGGATATGTACTGCATAGGATGTTAATGTTTTTTTGTTGTGGAAGAATGTGTTTCTGGATGTGTGGATATAGGATAAAGCTACCTAAAAAGAGTATAAGTAGGGTTAGAAAAATTTTGTTTTTCAAGTTTATTTCCTATTCTGCATAAATTGTATTTTTTATAATTTTATAAATTACAAAAAATTTTATTGTTGTTTGCCATGTGGTGTCGACTTAGTGAGTGTGTTTTATAATTCTTTTCTATGTTGCTACGAAGAGCAAGTTTGTTTCATAATTCTCTTCTATGCGACACCAACTTGGCAAGTTTGTTATGTTATTGTCTACTAATATGAGCTCCAAGTTGTGCAAGTTTATTGTCTAATTTATCATAGCCTCTATCTAAGTGGTAGATTTGTTCAATGATTGTTTCTCCACGAGAGACTAGACCAGCTAGAACTAAAGCTGCAGAGGCACGTAAATCTGAAGCAATCACAGGAGCACCTGATAATGATTCCACGCCTTCAATGATAACAGTAGATCCTTCTTTTGTGATTTTTGCTCCCATTCGATTGAGTTCTGCAATGTGCATAAATCGATCAGGGTAGACTTTTTCTGTGACCATGCTAATTCCTGGTACAAGCGTTAAAATAGAAACAAATTGAGCTTGTAAGTCAGTAGGAAATCCAGGATAAGGAAGTGTGGTAAGAGAGCATGGTTTATATGTTTTGCTTCCTCGTACTCGGATAATATCACCTTTTGTAGGATGGCTATCTACTTTTTGGATTTTCACACCAATGCTTTGAAATTTGTCTGCAACTGCAAGTAGGTGGCTAAGATTAGTGTTATGAATAGTGACGTCGCCTTCCGTGATAGCTGCTGCTGCAATGAATGTACCAGCTTCAATGCGGTCTGAGATGATTTTATGACGGACACCATGGAGTTCTTGAACGCCATGAATGACCATGCGAGGGCTACCTGCACCTTCGATTTTAGCTCCCATTTTGTTTAGGAATTGTGCTAAGTCTTGGACCTCAGGTTCACATGCTGCATTTTCTATAATAGTTGTTCCTTTAGCCAATGTTGCTGCCATCATAACATTAGCTGTACCAAGAACAGTCGATCCAAAAGCACCTCCTAGGAACATTTCTGCACCAATGAGTTGTGGTGAGGAAGCATAAACATAGCCGTGTTCTATTTCAATTTCTGCTCCTAAAGCTTGCATTCCTTTAAGGTGTAGATCAATGGGACGTAATCCTATAACGCATCCACCAGGTAAGGAAACTTGTGCACGTTTTCGTTTACTTAGTAGTGGGCCAAGTGTACAAATGGAGGCTCGCATTTTTCGAACAAGTTCATATGGAGCAATGACAGCAGATTCGTCTTCTACTTTTGTAACAACAGTCCCGTCATCTTGATGTTCTACTCGTGCTCCTAAACTTCGCAATATTTCTAATATGATTTTAACGTCTTCTAAAAAGGGGACGTTTTCTATGATGCATTCTTCTTGTGTGAGCAATGTGGCAACGAGTATGGGTAGTGCAGCGTTTTTTGCACCACTAATATAGACATCGCCTTGGAGGCGATGTCCGCCTTCAATTATCATTCGTTCGGACATGTTTTCTCCTTAGTTTTGTATGGGTGTTCTAGTTTGCACCCATTGTTGCATTTGGGGCAATGTTTCTTTTCCCCATGTATCGGAAAGGCGTGTTTGTAAAAATATGTCATAGATTTTATCAAAAATAGCAGATATCGTTTCTATGCCTAAGGCAAGTTCTTGGAATCTATCTTCTTGGTCATTTGTAGTGGGTTGCATGAGTTTTACGGAACTAAAGTTGAATGTTTTTGCTTTCCAAGTTGCGTGCCATATTTGTTCGTCATATTCTATCATCACTCGAAGTGTTGTAATTTTTTTCCCGTCTTTTAAGGCTGCATCAGCTTCTGGAGAATTTGTGGGAGCAGGGCCGTGGAGTCGTTGTGTGCAACCGATATTTTCATCTTCTTCCATAACAAGAAGACTATCAATGCCATAGTAAATTTCTCCCATGTTGGGTATGTCTATGCACCAATTATTTGTTTCTCCATAAAACCAGAGCCAAGTTAAGAATTCTTGGCCTAAAAATTCTTGTGAATCGTCGGACATTCTTTCCTCTTTTTCTATGGTGTTTTTTTAATTGTTTTAGATGATATTTTGTTCTAATTTTTGTCTATATTTTTGTATAGTATACCATAATCTATAAAAAAACTCTCTTAAATTTATTATTTTGTCGAGAGTTTTTATGATGTATTTATATTTAGGATAAGATGGTTTTAAGAAATGTCAAAGAAGATTTGTTGGATTTGAGATGAGCTAATTTTACTGAGTTGTTTTTGCATGATAGAGTTATATCGCATGCCTTGTATGTAGATGCTTTGGTATTGTTGTTGTTGTGCATGATTCAGGATATTTTGGAAGATGATAGTATGATTTCCTTGTCCGATTTGTTGTAGTTCTACAAAACGATTTTCAAAGTTGCCTTTGATGTAGATAACGAGGATGGGAGCCAATGTTTTATTTTCTATTCTTCTTGCTTCATGTTGTTCTGTATGATAGAAAAGTTCATCAAAAAATTGATATAATGTTTTTTCTTGAATTTCGATTAGGTGCGGTGTTGAAGGTTGCTGTTCTTGACTACATTGTGTTTCTTTGCATTGTTCTTTTTTAAATTGTTCTTCTTTGTATTGTGTTTCTTTGCATTGTTCTTTTTTAAATTGTTCTTCTTTGTATTGTTCTTCTTTGTATTGTGTTTCTTTGCATTGTTCTTTTTTAAATTGTTCTTCTTTGTATTGTGTTTCTTTGTATTTGTCTTGTAAATATTGTTCATATTGTGCTTGTGCATGTTCTATCTGTGCGTTGTTTTGTATATTTTGGATAAATTGTTTTCCTTTTTGAATGCCTTGATTTGCAAGTTCTATGCCTTTGGCTAGGCCTTGGGAGGCGTATTCCATGCCTTGGGAAAGTGTTTTTTGCAATGTTTCGTTATTTTGGACAAGGTTCGAGACTTTTTCAACTAATCTATCGCCGCCTGTAGCTTGGATAAAGTTCTCTAATGGTTTTTTGTTCATAGGGAAGGTCTCCTTATATGGAATGATGTTAGAATATATATGCATTGTATTTTTTTAGTATAGGGAGTCAATATATGTATTGTATTTTTTTGGTATAGGTAGTCAATTTTTATTTCAAAAAAAAATTTTAATATAAAATGTTATATAATTTATAGGAGAAAGCAGATTTATATTTATAAAGGAGAATATAATATGAAATTTAACTTTATATTATTATTTTTTTTCATCAGTTGTCTTTATGGGCAAAATTGGACGTTGCATGACATTTTAAATATGAAACAATATAATTTGTCAGAAGAAGAGATTTTACAGGAGATTAAAGAGAAAGGAATACAAGAAAAACTCACTCCTCAACTTTTTTATAAATTAAGAGATATGGGGTTTAGT
Source organism: Planctomycetota bacterium (assembly GCA_017993505.1). Classification (GTDB taxonomy): domain Bacteria; phylum Planctomycetota; class Uabimicrobiia; order Uabimicrobiales; family JABWCH01; genus JAGOMP01. The sequence continues at coordinate 8,768 of JAGOMP010000002.1, read as the reverse complement.
TCGGATTTTACAAAAAAGTTAGGAGAATATCTACAAGGTCAACAACAAGGCAAACAAAATCAATGGGAAAGTATTAAAGAGCAACAAAAAATAGAAAATATTCAGCAAGAGAAAAAAAGTCCATTGTATACTATCCAAGTGAATATCTTACCAGAAGGTGCAGGAAAAGTGGAAATCATACCACCATTGAATGAAGATGGGCAACTTCCAGCACGTACAAAAGTATACATAAAACCAATGGCCATACTACCTTATTATTTTGAAAAATGGTCGCAAGGAGCTTCTGGAATTCAGCCCTTAGAATTTGAATTAGATAATAATATTCAATTGACTGCTCATTTTAAAGTTCCTCAAAAACAACCAGTCCCACAAGCCATAAATAATCCTAAAGATTTTCAAGAAACAAGAAAGCAAGGATATATATATAAAGGCAATACAACAGCTATTGTAGAAGGACGAGGGAAAAATAAAGATTGGGGAATTACAGGCGAAGTTCAATATAAATATCTTTATATGATTAATTATACATCTACAATTGAGTCTAATAATGGAGATACGATTATTGAAACAAGAAAGTTTGACAAAGTACAACAAAATTTAGTTCTTTCTCCTACAAGGTTTTATTTTGACATTAATGAAGAATGGTGGAAATATTTTTTAGAAAAATCTACATGGGCAATAGATATGGTCAGCGATTATATTATACCTTTGATGCCACAAAATGGAGTTGCTCTGAAAATGGGAAGTCGTATTTTAAAACTTTCCGAGCATATGGTGTTGCCCACTGTTTCTATGTTGGTGAAGAAGTATTTTTCTTTTACAGAAGAGGAACTTTTACAAATACTAGACTCTATAGAAGAAAATACAATTAATTTAGGACTTCGTGAAAAATTTGCAACATTTAAAGAACACGTTATTATGAAAGGAAAAATTTTAGGGTATCCTAAACGTTTGAATTTGCTAGAAGGGAAAATGTTTCGACTCACATATAAGGATGGAGTGGGTTTGACAAGTATTGACACTACAGATACAGCAGATATTTTGAGTTTGCAAGAAAAAGAATTGATAGAACGAGCGTTTTATATGTCAGATTATTATATTTTTAAAGACAAAGACCAACCACTTCGAAGGCTAGATATAGGTACTTCTTGGAAGGTAGATGCAAAAAATATAGCTAGTGTTTTAGATCCCAGAATGAGGCATACAACTAAAGGATTTATTGGGCTACATCGTTTGCATGATATGCAAAAAAACAATCAAAATTATGCAGTGTTTCAAATCAAGAATTCTACTATCCAAATGCAAGATACAGAACGAAATCAACAAATTGCAGGAGAAGCTACATTTAGTAATGGCATTATACATTATGACATCAATTTACGATATATACAACAAGCTCAATTGCAAGGAGAATTAAAATATAGAACGATTTCTACAGATCATCTTTTTTTTGAGGCAAAGATGAGTACGACTCCAAGGTTTACCATACAATATCAATGTGAAGTGTTTCGTAAGTAATCTTTTTTTTGCGGTAAAGATGAGTACAATTCCCAAGCTGACGATATAATACTTATGGAAATGATTTTGCTAATAAATAATTGTAAAAATGTAATGTTGTAAAAAAAAGTAGCTATGTTGCCTAGCTACTTTTTTTAGCTATTGAATCTTAAGCAGAGCAAATCGATTCTGAAAAAACAGATTTTATTGTTTGACACTCAAAGTAAAAAGAGTTGATTCTAGATTTTTTTATATAGAACTCTGAGTAGAGTGAGCCAAAAAACAAATTTTGTTTATTTTTTTCTAATTTCTTTAAGATAGGTTTCAACTTCTTCGTAGAGTTCTTTTGTATAGAGTTTACCGATTCCTTCTTGAGCGATTTCATTGCTAATTTTTTCTGTTTCTTTTAACCATTCTTGATCTGGTTGTATAGTTTGAATATTAAATCGTGTAGCAAGATCTTGTTCAGCTTGTTGATTTTGTTTTTCGATTTCTTCAGCAAGTTTATTAAAGTGTTTGGTGCATATTGTAAGAAAAAGGCGTCTATATTGGGAAGGGATGCTTTCAAATGCTTTTTTGGTGATAATAACAGTCCCCATAGTGTTGACAATAGGGTAGTTTGTTTTGTATTGCACTTGTGTGTGCCATTGCATAGCCATAATTCCATAAGGTGTGTTGTACACACAGTTGAGTAGTCCAGTTTGCAAGGATGGATAGATGTTGGTAGTACTAAGAGGTACGCCATGAATTTTCAGTTTTCTAAAGAATGCGTCCATAAGTGGATCGCTAGGTGAAAACCATACTTTAGCATCTTGTAAATCTTGAAGGGTGCGAATAGGTTGTTTAGAATATAGATCTACAAATCCACCATAACTCCAACCTAAAGCTATGAAATTGTTTTTTTCTAGGTCTTTTGTAGCCTCACGTCGTATTTTTTTAAATACGTATTTCCATTCTTCTAAGTTTTTATATTTATAAGGTAAGTCTAGGATGCGGAGTTTAGGTGAAAGTTCGCTAATCGTGGAACCCATGAATCCGCCACCATCAAGTTGTCCGTATTTTATTTTTTCTAAGATGGCATTGGCTTCGCCTGCTGTTCCGCCTGCATAGATAATGAATTGAATGTTCATGAGTCTTTGGACTTCGTCTCCAATGTTACGCATGCATTTTATCCAAGAGGAACCTTCTGGGATTACTGTAGCAATTCGTATTTTTGTGCTTTGTGCATAGGTTGTAAATGGAAGAATGGCTATAAGAAGTAGTAATAATATTTTTTTCATTGTTGTCTTCCTTTTTCGCATTTTTTAATGCGTTTCGTGATAAAGAATGAGTTTTATTTATATATTATTTTATAGAGATCATGGATTCCTAAAAGAATGTATTGAGAAACAGGCGTAAGGTGTTGACTAGGTATAGCATGTATGTTGTTTGTTTTTGTGGCATTGGTTTGTTGGAGTAGAATGTCGTTTTGTATAAGTTTTTTTTCTTGTTCTGTAGTAACAATGAGTATATCAGGATTTTGTTGTAATATCCATTCTGCTTCTACTCTATGGAATCCTTCTATATTATTTTGTGTAGCTATATTTTGTATGTTTAATGTTTGGCAAATAGAGTCAAACGTAGTATGAGTCCCAGCAACCGTTTTATAAAAAGGTGTATACGAGAGTACGCGTACTGGTTTTTCAGAATTCACAATGTATTTTTGTAATATGTTTTGTATATTTTGGATAAGATTCTGGGCATTGCCTTGTTCGCCTGTAATTTTTCCTAGTATGGATATTTGTTGTAAGATTTCTGGAATAGTATTGGCTTCGCCAACATTGATAAGGGGAATATTGGCTTGTTGTAGTGTTTTTTGGAATTCATGGCTTGTGTAGGAGGCAACAAATACAATGTCTGGTTGTAGCTTGATGACAATTTCTGTTTGATTGCTGGAAAATATGTTTTTGTTATCTATTTTTTTTGCAAGAATGCTTGTGTTAGAGTCTTGGATAGTATTGTGAAAGGCAATTAATCGTTCATGGGGCAGTATGGCATATAAGATTTCTGCAATTCCTACAGGTTGTGCAATGATTTTTTTTGGTTTTTGTTGTATAGTATATGTGTTTTGTATAGTTTTTTTCTCGCCTGTAATCCAATTTCTATGTTTGTATTGGATAGAAATTGTGCGAGGCCATAGATCTATATCTTGTTCTCCTTGAGCATAGGAAAGTTGTTGGATGAGTTTATTTTGTTCTTCTGTGTAGGTTGTATTATCATTGTGTTTTTGTGAACACGATATTAAGAGAACTAAGATGATGAATAGGATACTTTTTTTAAATTTCATTTTATCTCTCGAAGTTCTACGTTATCGACAAAAAATTTCCATTGGTCGTCTAGCGACGTTGCAAAGAATCCAGCTTGTACTTTTTCTTTTTCAAAATTAGGTAAAGTAATGGGCATCACAGGAATGTCATCACAAAAAAGGTTGAATCTATCTTTTTGATCTTGTATTTTTTCTATTTTCAGAATGTGGGAATGTATATTAGGAAGCAATGTGTGGTCTATAGTTGTCCATTGCAAAGGTTTTTTTTCGTCACATAGTGCGTATACAAGTTGTTTTTGGTCATTTTTACCAAAGTACAGACATTTTTTTTCCCAGACTCCTATAAAAAGACCTGCAGTTGTCTTATTAGCTTCTGTATAATTGCATTCACCTTGGAATGAGTGGAGTTTAGGATAGTCGATTAATCGAAGGAGAGCACCTGGTTTCCTTTGTAAGTTCATTTGACCAGTAAATGTAATTTGATGTTTTTCTAAGTAGATTTCTAATCCATTTTGTTCGATTTCTTGCCAACCAGCACGTACATAGGGATTGTCAGGACGTTGAAAGTTATCTTGCCATAGTATGAGTTTTTGGTTGATTTCTATTTTTGATTTTGCTTTTTGTGTGTAGGGATCATTTTCATATTGAGAGAGTATGATTTCAGCGGTTTGAAGTGCTTGTTCTTGTTGATTGGCTTGGTTTTCAAACCAAAGTGTGACTTGTAGAGCTTCTCGATTATATTGATTGTGTTGCAATGCTTGTTGTAGTTGAAATCGTGCTTCTTTTATATTTTTTTGGTTAAAGTAGATAATGGCTTTGAGTGTATGGAGTGTACATTTTTGTTCTGGTTTCCAAGGATGGAGGCAACATTCATCGATATATTTAATACTTTCGTTAAAGTTGTTTTCTTGAAAAGAAAGAAAAGCAAGACGCCATAAAATTTGTGCCAAAGAAAAGTTAGATCGCAGTATTTTTTGGTAGTTTTGATTAGCTTCTTCTAGGTTGTCTTTTGTTTGATAATATAATTCAGCTAGGTAATAGTAGACAAGTGGATTTTGTGGATTGTTTCCTTGGGCTGATTTGATCATGTCTAGGGCATTTTTTGATTTTTTTCGAAAAAGCAAGTATCCTAAAAGTGCTTTGTATGTAGATGGATCAGCAATTAATGATGGGTGTGTTTGATTTTTTTGTAAAAGGGTGATGGCTGCTTCAGGATAGTCTCCTTGGGCATATACAAGAGCTAAATTATATATGCCTCGAATATCGCCTTGTTGAATGACTTTTTTAAAGTAGGAGATGGATTCGCTTAAGTTTCCTAGTAAATAATGAGAAATTCCTTGGTATAGGGCAACATCATCTTGAGGAGCTTGGGTACAGAGTTCTAAACATGATACAGGATTGCCATTTTGTAGTGCAAATTGTGCTTCTAAGCTATATAGGCGTGGTCTATGTTCATATTGTGCAATTTGCTTTGCTTTATCTAAGTATTCTTGTATTTTTTCTTTGTTTTGTTGTTGTAAATAGAATTTGACGATGCATTCTATGCAATCAAAATTATTACAATCTTGTAAAAGTTGCAATGCTTGTTCATGCAGATTGAATTGTAGGTATATTTTGGCTAAGTTAAGTTTGATTTCATTATTTTGTTTTATGGTCTGTATGCCTTTTTCTAAGATGGCAATGGCTTTGGCATAGTCGCAGTTGTCTTGACAAAATTGTGCATAAGCAATGTAAGGTTCTATTTTAAGGCGATAGTCTAATATGAGTTGTTGAAAGAGTTTTTCTCCCATCTTTGCTAACCCTAGATTATTTGCGTTTTGAGCTAGTTGTATTTTTTCTTCGTAGTTAGCATGTTTAATTTTTTCTTGGCAAATTTGTTCTATGCTGACTTTTTCTATAATTTTGAGTATATTTTCCATAGGATATTCTAATGTGTGTTCTCTCCCTTTTTGTTGGAAGAAAATTCTTGTATTAGTTCTGCGGATGATTTTGCCTTGCTGGGATCTTCCATCATAGAGTATAATTTCATCATATGGTCTAATTTGTTTTGTTAAGTTATTTGTATATTCTTCAAATGGCTGTTTTTTGGGCATTTCTTGGATAGCGTTTAAGTCTACAGAAACGTCATCAGGTGGAAGTATGTTATCTATAGTAAATGTATGCCAATATTCTTGTCTCGGGGCTGGGTCTGGAGGCAGAAATAGCTTCAGTGAATCAGGAATAGTAGGGAGTTCTAAATACACAGGCGGCATGTTTTGGCGATCGACCATTTGATCAAATGGATTTGTGTTGCTAGTATCCCATAAAATTTCTGCATAGGGTATTTCTGTGTATAATGTATGTTGGAGTATATGTTCGTTGCTTGTTTTGTATTGATTCGATGAAATGTTTATTTCTTCTATATTGGAGTAATGCATTATAGTCCAAAAACTGAGAATGCACGATACAATGAATAAGTATTTTTCTTTGTTCATAATGGATACTCCAAATTTTTATATGTTTTCATAAGTAAATTTGATTTTTAAGCTTTTTTGGTATGCTTCGATTTTTTGTTCTAAGGTAATTTTCCCTAAAATATCTTTCATTTGTCGTTGTAGGTTTGCAGAATTTTCTTGAATTTGTTCTAGGTAAAGACCTAAAAGATATGCTTGGGGATAGTTTAGGATAAGAATTTGTTTTTGAAATTCAACGTTTAATTGTTGGACTAGTTTTTCTTGGTCTTGTTTTGCATATTTTTTGTACATGGCTTCTTCGTCTGTGTATGATTTTTTATTTGCAAGAGCTTTGTAAATATGGTAACGAGCATATAAAAATTCCCAATGGTCATTATATATTTGTAGACATTGTGTGCAAATGTCGATTGCTAATATTAGTTGTCCTTCTTGAACACAGGAATAAATATTATCTAGGTATGTTTGCATTTTTTGTTGTAGGCGGGCTTCTTCAATCGTGGATTTTATAAATGGAAATTTATTTTGTGCTTGGGGATGTATATGCAGGAGCATATTTTCGATTTGATTAAATATTCTAGATAATTCTTGTATTTTTGTATTGCATATAATTTTCCATATATTTTTTTGATCTTTTTGTGCTATGGTGTCGTGTTCTTGCAAAATAAAATGAAAGAATTGATGTATATTGTGATAGTATTTTTGGATTTGTTGACTTTTTATCTGGTCGCTGAATTGAAAAAATAGTCGTTTAATTTTTTCTGCACTTTCTTTGGAATAGTTGGAAAGTTGTAGGATTTCAGTTCGAATATTTTCTTGTAGTCCTTCAGAGGCCATTTTTTGTACGACGTTGTCTATTGTGGGGGCAAAATAGATCATTTTATCCCTGAGGTCTATGAATTGAAGGAGTTCTATAGTAGATACAATATTTTTTGAAGCAAGAATTTCTGAATCGTATAAAATGCGTGCTTTGTAGTTGTTATGGTATGTAGGGACTTTTTGATAGATCAAGAATTGTTTGTCTGATAAAGATTGTGACGCTACACTTTGTTTTGTGGACTCATCAAAAATTTCACATACAATAGAGGAAGCATGGGAATCAGGTCCATCCCATTTCCCAGAGCATAAAACAGTATCTAAAGAGGAAAATTGAGCTGTTATAATCGTAGCACTAGAAAAAGTACATGGAATTTTTTGTTCGTCTAAAAGACTTTGTTTATCTGAAAATTGAGCATATAATTGCACTTTGTAAAAAGGAGAATAAACAGACATGGGGCCTAGTCTAGTATGTTGTCTGCCCTGTTGATTTTGTAAAGGTTTTTTTACAGTGAATTCTGAAAAATTTTCAGGCATAGTTTGAATATATAACTGAGCATCCCCTATAAATTGTGTATTGATTTTTATATCAACTTGTTTATCAGATGTGAAGTTGCATTCTTCCAAATGAGCAATGGGATATGCTTTATCGAGTTGAACGATGATAGGTTTATCTAATAATGGTTTATCTTTGTAAGTGCATTGAATTGTATATTGTTTTTCATGAGAATATTTATTTTCCCATTCTACATAGAATTGTTGTGCACTAGGAGCAAAATTTGCTAATGTCTTTGATTGTAGTAGTTTATTTCCTTCCCAAAGTTCTATTTTTGTGGCAGAATAGATAGTAAATGCAATAGAAGGTGCGATGTCTTGGTATAATTTGATTTCACCTTGCACTTGAATTTTATTAAGTCCTTGTTGTAAAGCTTTGTGAATTTTAAAGGATGCGAGTTCTGTATTTTTAATAATCGTAAATTTTATAACTATGATAATAAAAAGAATGAAAAGGATAGGCGGAAGGATACATTCTAAAAATAATTTTTTTAATTGTTCTCTGTCCATAGTTTCTGGTATGTTTACACTGCTTCCTATGATTTTTTTATCGCTATCCCCAATGTACACTTTTCGATATTTATTACTATCATCGCCAAAATTAAAGGAAAGACGATCTTTTCCAGGTTTCATTTTTAGTGGACGACTTGTGACAGAACCTTGGTTGTTCATAATGCATAAGTAGAGTTTTTCTTCTATTTCTGCACGTTCTATTTTATAGTCAACAATGATTTTTTTCCCACTACGAATTGCTTTAAGTATTGTTGCCATTTTCTCATTACTTTCATGAAGAGTTTCTTTGTAAATCCGTTCCTACAAACCTATAAAATCCTATAAATAGCTATAAAAATCTATAAATAAGATTTCTGTTGTATTTCTGTTTCAACCTTGCTGGTTACAATCTGATTTATTACTAAATCTGATTGCATTGCCGTCAAGTCCGCAGACGTAAATTCGGCAAGAACTTTGCCTATTTGTTTTTTTAATTCTGTTAGTAAATTCAAACTTGCATTGTAAGCTCTGTCTATTTTTAAACCACATTCATTACAAATATACACTCTATCTTTTAGTGTTAAATCAGCTTTGATATTTCCACATAATTCTATAAAATATTTATATTATTTTATAGAATTTTATAGATTATT
>JAGOMP010000022.1 GCA_017993505.1 Planctomycetota bacterium | reverse complement strand
CCTACGGTTTTGGAGACCGTTGCTCTGCCAATTAAGCCACAGACCTATTTTAAATATCTGAAAATATATTATACATATTTTTTAGAAGAATGCAAGGGAAAAATTTTTTTTCTTGTATTTTTTTTGTAGTTTGTTATTTTTGTTCGTATATTATATATATAACAGTATTATTTTATATTATTTTATATTATTTTATATAAAAGGAAGCTAGCATTTTTTTTGTTTTGTAGTATACTATATATATATTTTTTAAATAATATTTTGATATTTTTTTAATTGTTTCAATAAATCTCATGAGGGAGGTTTATTATTATGAGATATTATATTTATTTTTACCTTCTATTGTTTGCTTTTGTATCAGTGAGTGCTGATATTGTTATTGATAGTCAGGTATCAGGGAATGCTGATATTGTTATCGATAGTCAGGTATCAGAGAATACTGATATTGTTATTGATAGTCAGGTATCAGAGGAAAATTCTGAATTTGTTGAGCGTAAGAGTAGTGCTGTTTTATTGCAAGGTTTCCACTGGGAATCGCATATGCAGAATTGGTGGAATGTGATTGCGAATAAGGCTGCAGAGATTGCAGATAGTGGGTTTGATTACGTATGGTTGCCTCCTTCATCTATTGCTGCAAGTGACGAAGGGTATTTGCCCAATCGTCTTTACCATCAAGAATCTCAGTATGGTTCTTCTACTCAATTAAAATCTGCTATCAATGCACTTCATCGTTATAATGTTCGAGTTTTGGCTGATATTGTAATTAATCATCGTGTTGGCACTTTTGATTGGGGTGATTTTACTGAACCTGAATGGGGCCCTGATTCTGTATGTTGTGATGATGAATGGCCAAAAGCTGCTGGTAATCCTGACACTGGGCAAGGTTATGGTGCTGCTCGTGATATTGATCATACGAAAATGTATGTTCGAAACAGTATTATAGAATGGCTGAATTGGCTTAAGGCATCTATAGGTTATGATGGTTGGCGTTATGATTACACTAAAGGTTTTGGTGGAAAGTATGTTGGTCTTTATAATGATGCAACAAAACCTTGTTTTTCTGTTGGCGAATTTTGGGATAATTTAAATCTTGATAATCCTAATCCTCATAGACAACAACTTTGTAACTGGTTAGATGCTACTGGTGGCAAAAGTGCTACGTTTGATTTTACAACTAAAGGTATGCTACAACAAGCTGTTGCTTATAATCAATATTGGAGAATGAAGGATAAAGAAGGTAAACCTGTTGGATTGATTGGATGGTGGCCTTCTAAAGCTGTTACTTTTCTTGACAATCATGACACAGGACCAAGTACAGGTGGTAATGGTGGACAAAATCATTGGCCTTTTCCTTCTAAGGAAGTAATGCAAGGATATGCTTATATTTTAACGCATCCTGGCATTCCTACCGTTTACTGGGTGCATTTTTTTGATTGGGGTTTGAAAAACGAAATTAAAACTTTGATTCGTTTACGAAAATCTGTTGGATTGCATTCAGAGAGTAAAGTAAGTATTCAAGCAGCAGATACTTCTAAGTATGCTGCAATCATTGATGACAAAGTAGCTGTAAAAATTGGTGCAGGTAGTTGGAATCCAGGAAATGGCTGGTCTCTGTATGCATCTGGAACTAATTATTCTGTTTGGACTAAATAGTTTTTTCATGTTCTTTGTCAAGTATTTGATTTTCCATTATTAGGGGAATTCTTATGAAACTATTTTATTTATTATGTATAGCGTTGCTTATTGTTCCAATGAATGTATGGGCAACAGAAGATGATGAATTTATTGATTTTTTTTCTTTTTCTCAACGTTCTGAAAATATTGCATTAAATAATATGCAATGGACAGAGAATGGTTATGCACTTCTTCCTGATGCTATGGAAGGTAGCATGGAGCAAACATTCAATAGTAAGATTGACTTTAATGCAGCATCTGTTGCTTGGGTTGCTAATGTTCCTGAAGGAACAAATATGAAAGTGGAAGTGGCAACCATCGACGCAAATGGAAATGTCAATGAATTTAAAGTTATTCCTTATTCTGATGCTGATGTACAATGGGAAGCTTTATATGGTGCTTATTGCTATCGTATTACGATGAGTACCACAGTAGCAGGTGTTTCTCCTAGTATTCAAAATTTTACGTTTGCTTGCAATTCCATTCATTGGATTCATTTAGTAGACACTCCTGAAGTATTTGAAACTTTAGAAGCTCCTCGTGCAGTTTCTAAACCTTCTATTGTATCTCGTAGTGGTTGGGGTGCTCGTGCTCCTAATGGCAGTTATACAAGTCACACTCCTAGAAAAATTACAATTCACCATACATATCGTCCCACTGCAGCTAGTTATTATGGTGCTTCCACTGTTAGAGCAATTCAAAATTACCATATGGATAGCAATGGTTGGATGGATATTGGATATCACTTTTTAATTGGTACGTATCCTTCTTCTGGTGCAACTACGATTTATCAAGGACGCCCAGAAAATAAAGTAGGTGCTCACACTGGTGGTGCCAATACAAATAATGTTGGTGTGAATGTTATTGGTGATTATACATACGAAACATTGCATAGTAATTCTTATAAAAGTTTGATTCATCTTTGTGCTTGGATTTGTTCTTATTATGGTGTTAGCCCATCACAAATTTATGGACATTGTGATTTAAATAGTACAGCTTGTCCTGGAAATAATATTTATAAACTCATGTCTAAAATTCGTACTGATGTTGCCAATTATAATGGTGGCGGCGGTGGAACTACTGGAAAATTGATGGGTGTAATTTATGATGCTGCAGGTGGCACAGGTGTTAGAATTAGTGGTGCTACAGTCAAGCTCAATACAGGTGCAACTACTACTAGCAGTAGCACAGGAGTATATACTTTTAATATTGCCCCTGGAACATACACAATTACAGCAAGTAAATCAGGTTATCAAACAAAATCTGCGAAAGAAACAGTGATTGCCAATCAAGAAGTTTGGGAATCGATTGGGCTTTCTAGGTAGTTTTTTCTATAATAATTCCATAAAATAAAACTAAAAAATAAGAATGTTTTTTGTTTTTATAGTAAATCAAGATAAAAAATAAGTTTAGAGATTAATAATTCTTTCTAAGTAGTTTTTTTTCTACAATAATTTAACAAAATAAAAATGTTTTTTGTTTTTTAGTAGATCAATATATAAAAAAAGAGTGCATATTTCATATTTTATGCACTCTTTTTTTTGTTAATGGATTTTTTGTTAATGGAGTACGATTGTTTTTAAGAAAAGAGTTCTCGTTCTACGAGTTCACAGATGATATGTCCTGCAGTGATGTGTGCTTCTTGGATTCTTGGTGTGTCATGGTGGTCGATGGTAAGAGCGATGTCGGTGTATTCAAGCATTTTCCCTTGTCTTCCTAAAAATCCGATCGTGGTGAGTCCTTGTTGTTTAGCTTGTTGTAAGCCGAGGACTATGTTTTTAGAGTTGCCACTTGTGCTGATGCCTAGGGCAATGTCATTTTTTTGTCCTAGTCCTTCTATTTGTTTTTGGAAGATAGTTTCGTATCCAAAATCATTAGCTAAGGCAGTTAATATAGATGTATTTGTAGATAGAGCGATAGCAGGGAGTGCTTTTCTATTTAAATAGAATCTTCCTAAAAGTTCTGCTGCAATGTGTTGAGCATCAGCAGCACTTCCACCATTTCCAAAAATGAGGAGTTTGTTGTTGTTTTGGAATGCATAGATAATAGTTTTTGCAATTTTTTCTATGGTATTGCTTTGTTCTAGGAGTGTTTTTTGAATCTGTGTGAGCTGTTGTACTTGTGCTTGTATAATTTGTTGCATATTTTCCTCTGAGGATGATGATTTTTTATTTTTAGATATTATGGTTGTATTTGTTCTAGTTGTTGTAACCAAAGTGTATCATAGGCATCGCTAGGCATTCTCCAGTCACCTCGTGGAGAAAGTGCGACTGTACCTACTTTGGGACCGTCTGGTAAGCAAGAACGTTTGAATTGTTGAGAAAAGAATCGTCGATAGAATACTTTTAGCCATTTTAGTATAATTTCTGGTGTGTATATATTTTGAAATGCAATGGTTGCCAATGTATAAACTTTGATAGGTGAAAATTGGTGTCGGAGTATGTGAAACAAGAAAAAGTCATGGAGTGAATAAGGCCCAATTTTTTCTTCTGTGATTTGAATGATGTTATTATCTGGGTCAGGTGGTAGTAATTCTGGCGAAAAAGGTGTGGCACTTATATCTTTAAGTATTTTGGTGATTTTTCCTGTGAATTCACATTCAGCACACCATTCTACTAAGTAGGAGACAAGTGTTTTAGGAATTCCAACGTTGACGTTGTACATGGACATATGATCAGCGTTATATGTACACCAGCCTAATGCAAGTTCAGATAAATTGCCTGTTCCAAGTACAATTCCATTGTGTTTATTAGCAAGGTTCATGAGAATTTGTGTTCGTTCTCGTGCTTGGGCGTTTTCATAAGTTACATCTTTGATTTCAGGATCATGTTGTATGTCTTTAAAGTGTTGATAGACTGCTTTTACAATGGAAATTGTATGAAATTGGACTTGGAGTTGTTTAGCAAGTTGTTTGGCATTTTCTTGTGTCTGCGGAGTGGTGCCTAATCCTGGCATGGTAATTGCCATGATTTTATCTCTAGTCCATTGCAGTTTATCTATGGCTTTCACTGCAACAAGTAAAGCAAGCGTAGAATCAAGTCCGCCAGACAGTCCAAGTATGATTTTTGAATTGAGTTTTGTAAGGCGTTGAACAAGGCCTGTAGTCTGTATAGCGAAAATTTCTTTACATTGTTCGTTGCGAATAGATTTATCGTGAGATACAAAGGGTGTCTGTGATATATGTCTGTATAATTTTTTTGTTTTTGTATTTTGATGCTGGAATGTTTGTATTCGAAAGTTTTTTTCAGGAGTAAAGGCAGAAAAACTACTATTAGTAACTCGTTCATTATTAAGCTTTTGAATGTCGATTTCTGTGATGAGGGGCTCAGCTTGATGTTGAAATAGTTCTCGTTCGGCAAGGATGATTCCATTTTCTGCAATCATGCTATGACCAGAAAAAACAAGGTCAGTAGTAGATTCGCCAGGACCTGCTGTAGCATATAGATATCCCGCAATAAATTTGGCAGATTGTGATTTGATAAGAAGTTGACGAAATTGTCGTTTCCCTAAAATTTCATTGCTAGCAGATAAATTGACTAGTAGATTCGCTCCTTTCCCAGCCATAATAGAACTAGGTGGAATAGGAGCCCATAAATCTTCGCACAATTCAATACCAATAAGGCAATCAGGAAATATTTCAGATCGAAAGAGTAAGTCATCTCCAAAAGGTATTTGTTGATGGTTGTATTGAATTATATGGCTCACTTGGTTTTTTGAAGAGGAAAACCATCTGTTTTCATAAAATTCATGGGTAGCAGGTAAGTATGTTTTTGGAACTATACCAATAATTTTCCCTTGTGATAGGAAGACTCCGCAATTAAAAAGTTTGCCATCTACTCGAATCGGACTCCCTACAATCGTTGCAATGTTATATTTATGTGCATGTTCAGCTATGTGAAAAAGAGACTCCCAAGCTTTTTCTAAAAGAGCTGTTTGGTAGAATAAATCGCCACAAGTATAACCTGTGAGAGATAATTCAGGAAACGCAATGAGTTGACAACCTTGCGTTGCTGTCACTTTGATAGATTCTAAGATTTGTTCTACATTGTAATCAATGTTAGCGACTTTTAAAGGGGGGGAATCTACTGCTACTCTCATCATGCCTAGGCTAGAGAGATCCATATTAATATCCTTTTGTTATGAAAAAAATATTTCATGTATTATTTTTTATTGTTTCTCTGGATGAAATTTCTCTATTTTTTGTTCTAATCCATTCAATTGTTCTAAAATATTTCGTTGTATTTGTAGAAAAACTCTTGTTCTTTCATCTTGTTTAGAGTACATATCTTTAGATAATAAAGAATTTTGATCTGCAATCAATTTTTTCCAAGCTTCTTTGATTTCAAGTATGTTTTTTTCTAAAATTTCTTCTGTCCAAATAGGTCTTTCTCCTTGGAGAACAAAATCATGAAAGCGATCTGTTGAAGAGCTTCTTTGTATACTGATAGCTACAATATTGAGAACTAATAAAAGTATGTTTGCTAAAAGAATCCAAGTGATAAAAACAATGGCAGATTTATTGTATTTTGTTTCCTGTTTTGTACTCATAATATTCCTCTTTATTTTTTCTCTTTTGTTTCCATAAGTTTATCTATTTTTTCTTGTAAAGTGTGGATTTTTTGATAAATCGTTTTGTAATATTCTTCTTCTAAACGCATATTCTCTAAATTTTTTTCTCTCTGTATCAATAAATTTCGTTTTTGCTCTTCAAATGTTTTTTTATGATTTGAAATGTCTATTTGTAGTCCTTTGAGTTCTAGATCTACTTTGTCCACCCACTGTGGTTTTCTTTGAACTACAGCATCTTGAAAAGGACTGTTGTTTTGAATAATTACAAGAGTAAATAGAAAATTGATAAAACTTAATCCAAAGGTAATGCATGCTAGGATCGTTAATCCTTTTACCTTGATAGTAATTTTGCTTTGTTTTGTTTTTTCTTCTGTGTTGTCTTCAAGAGGAACTGCACGAGTATTTCGATTGCAGTATTCACATTCTTGTGTTGTCCAGGCTGCATCGTCTACAACTTCGAAAATTTTCCAACAATGTTGGCATTTTACTTTTATTCCCATCGGCTTTTTCCTTTTTACTTATGCTTATAAATAATGTTAAATGTTATATATAATATTATTTATTGATTCTATATTTTACTTTTACTTTTAATTAATTCTATATTTTACTTTTACTTTTAATTGATTCTATATTCTACTTTTACTTTTAATTAATTCTATATTTTACTTTTACTTTTAATTGATTCTATATTCTACTTTTATTTTATGAAATGTCAAAAATCTTTTACATAAAAAATCATTATTGCATCAAAATGATTGACATTCTATTTATTGTAAGTTATAATAATATTTCATTATCTTACTGACTTTAAATTTATAAAGATATATTGTTTTAATCAATAAAGACATATTGTGTTATATATTTTTTTCAACAAGATAATTAAATAAAAATAAATGAATAACAATAAGGGAATTTTTTTAATACTTTAATTTTATGTATTTTAATTTAAGGAGCTTTTTTTATGGGTAAAGGCGATAGACGCACCCGACGTGGTAAAATTTTTAGAGGAACTTTTGGTGTATGTAGACCACAAAAACGCACTAAAAATGTTGCGAAATCAGAAAAAGTAGATATAGCAATCAATCGTGGTAAAATTTTTAGAGGAACTTTTGGTGTATGTAGACCACAAAAACGCACTAAAAATGTTGCGAAATCAGAAAAAGTAGATATAGCAATCAATACAGAAAAAGAAGAAACAAAAGACTAGTTTCGATTAAAGACCTCTATAGAGAATGTTAATGTTTATAAATTAACAAGAGAAAAGAATTATAGGGGTCTTTCTATTATTTTTCTTTTTATCCTGAATAAAATAGTTACAATAATAAAAGGTATTAGTCATGCCACAGCAATATATTGCTCAATGTGAATGTGGAAATCATATGATTATAGAAAGTGACGAAAATCTATCTTTTTTGCGTGTTGTCTGTGGAAAATGTGGAATTTTACTCATTAACCATGTTGTAAATAAAAGCATTAAAAATTACTCTTCTCCTAATTTGGCAATCCCTCAACAAAAAAGACGTTTTGCAGGATTATCAGACAATGCTCCTACTATGAATACTTCCACTTTGCCTTTATCAGCAAAAAAAAGTATGGTTACTGACACTAAAAAAAATATACGTTTTGATGTTAATACTAGTTCACTTTCAGAATCTCCCCTTAAAATTGATACTGAATTATACAGTAGCCCAGAAAAGCAAACAATGTACATTGGTCAATATAAAATATTAAAGCAGCTGGGTAGCGGTTCTATGGGAAAAGTATATCTAGGGATCGATGAAAATACAAATGAACAAGTTGCATTAAAAGTGATTAATAAAAATAGTGATGTGCTTGCCTTAGATTATTTTCTCCGAGAAACACAAGTTTTATTATCACTGCATCATCCAAATATTGTTGCTTTAAAAGGATGGGGCAATTATGAAGGTTCTCCTTTTATTGCTATGGAATACGTTTCTGGGATAACATTAGAAGAATTGTTAGTGCAACAAAAAATTACAATACGTTATGCTATAGAAATTATGGTTTCTGTGTTAGATGCTTTAAATTATGTTCATAATTATCATATTGTGCATCGTGATATAAAACCTACAAATATTATTATTGGAACAAAAAATAAAAGTGTAAAACTTATTGATTTTGGGATTGGAAAAGAACTAGAGGATCAAACAAACCTCACTCGCACTGGTCAGATTGTTGGAACTGTTTATTATATGGCTCCAGAACAATTACACAACGCAAAGGATGTAGATTATCGAGCAGATATTTATGCAGTAGGAGCAACCTTATATCATACACTAAGTCATCAACCACCTTTTATTGAACATGGTAAAAATATGGTTCGTGTTTTAATGGCAAAACGTGCTAATGATTATATTAGACTAGACCAAAAAAATATGAACATATCATCAAAATTAGCTGCAATTGTTGATAAGGCCATGGCGTTTCATCCACAATCTCGTTACAGTAGTGCTTTAGAAATGCAAAAAATGTTGATGGAAGCTTATAAAGATTATGTAGGTGAGCACTAGAAGGATAGATAGAATATGGATGAATCACGAAAAAGACAAGCATTAGATATTTTAATGCAAATGAAAAATCAAGTATTAGAAAATTTTGTAGAGGAAGTTTTACAACAGCAAGAAACAGATAGTTTATCGTATATGTTTCAAGAATTAGAAGATAAGTATTCTAATCGTTTAAGTAATTTAAATGTCTTGATTGCTAATTTGCAAGAAGATCCTTTTCAGGATGAAATTCCAGCAACAAAAATTATTACAAATGTTACAGAAACAAGTTTTTCTCAATTAGAGAAAACATTAGAAGAAGTAACTGAATTTATGTCACCAGAAAATTTACTCCATATATCTGTAGTCCCAACAGACAAAGGGAAATATTTAGTAATCTCAATGAGTGGAGAATAGTTGTGAGGTGGATTTCCTATTTTTTTTTTATATGGGTTTCTGTTTCTGTTTGGGGGCAATTGGAAACATCTTTAGAATTGGCTTTTCAACAAACTTTACAAAAAGAACAAATTTTAGGTCAAATTGAAGAATCGTTAAAAATATATAATCAACTTTTACTAAGAGAAAATGTACCAGAACTCTTGGCATTGCAAATACAATTAAGAATTGCAGTTTGTTATGAAAAATTAGGAGATGATGTCAAGGCTAAAGAATTATATGAATCGATTTTTTTACAAGCAATCAATATGCCAGATCTGAGAAATTTTGCAGAAACTCGTAGCAGAGATTTGCAAAAACGTTTGCAGATTGCTGATTTAAAAACGAAGCTAAAAGAATTACAAGACTCTAATCCCAAAGAACAACTTGAAAAAGAAGTTAAAGAATTACAAGATAAAATTCAAACTTTAGAAAAATCACGCCCTAATATCTTACAACAAACTATTCCCACAAAAGAAGAATCTATAGAACAGAAAATTAGCAATACATTATCTGTGCATTTACATGAAGTTGGAGAAAATTTATATAACCAAGGTTTTTTAGTAGAAGCCAAAGAAAGTTTACAAAATTCTCTTTCTATTAATCCTAATAATGAAGAAACTAAAAGACTTTTAGATATTGTCAATAAACTTATCCCTAAAAAACAAGAAAAAGAAGTCATTCCTTTTGAAAGTACGAAAGAAAATATTTTTGATCCAGAAAATATTCTTATTTATTCTGAAAATATTTATGACACTGAAATTTTGTTTCAACGTTGGAAGATAAAGAAAGAAAATTTACCAGATGAAAAGATATGGAGTCAAAATTTATCTTCCATTATTCAAATGCAGCTTGCTAAAGAACAATGGAATGCTCCTGCATATATTCATTATAAAGATAAAAAATTTTTTATCCAACAAACACAAATAAATCATTATAAGATCGAAAAATTTTGGGAACAAATTTTACCAGAAAATATTATTATTGACACTGAAATTTCTATGTTTAAAACAACGTGGAAAAATATAGAAAACCACAATGTTTTATTTTTTTCTACTACTTCAGGCATCATATATGCATCTGTTACTACAGAATGGTCGGAAAAATTTCTTAAATATATAAGAGAAAATTTATTGCTTCTTCATCAAGAAAATATATATATTTTAGAAAAAACAGAAAATGAATGGAAACAACAGATAGAAGTCCCGTTAGTGCAAGGTCAAATAGATAATAATTATAACTTTCAAATTATTTCAGAAGGATTTCAAATTTCTTTTTATCCTGAAACATTAGAAAAAATTCAAATATCTATTCTTTTTCAAAAAATGCAACGTCCCATCCCTTTAGTTTTGACAAAAAATGGTCCATTTCAAACGCCAGTGTTTACAACACAACAAGCAAAAATAGAAATACCTGTGCAAAATTCACAAAAGTCATCTCTATTATTAGGTAGCTTTCTTATAGACGGCAATAATAAAGATGTATATCCTAATATGTTTTTATTTTTTCTATTTCAATTTCATCCTAAAAAAATTATAGATTATTTATGCGATCATCATTTCAATGTACTAGAGAGTCCAATAGATTCTCAACAAGAAACAAAACATTATGATATCAATTTTTTATTACAAAAAAGAGAACATTCTACGTATTTTTCTGAATTTAAAAAAGATATTCATGAAGAAGAACAAAGTCAATTTATTTTAAACTACTTCCAGCAAGAAAGTAAAAATGAAAAATTAGAAGGTTCTTTTTCCTTATTTCAAAATTTTCTTGTTGTGCATGGCAATAAAGAAATCCACGAATGGACTAAAAAAAGACTAAATAAATTTTTAGAAAATATTAATGCATTATGTCGTTTAAAGATTTATATGTTTTCTAATAAGAATAAAAATTTAGATAAATTACGATCCTCAAATCTTTTTCAAGAGGAGTATAGAACAGGATTTTTTGTTCATATTGCTCCTATGACACTTTATTTGACAGCATTAGAATTGTTTTCTCATTGGAAATTAGAATACACCATTGAAAATATTTATGTAGGTAATACACAACAAATTACATATAAAAATTGTAATATAAAAACATATATAGAAAATATTTTATGGCAAGATAATAAACAATCTATTCAAGCAAGTGTTTTAGAAATTCCCCAAGGATTGAATTTAGAATTACGCACGGTCCTTTTAGGAGATGAAGGCGAAATTTCTATGAATTCCGCCCTGTATCTTATGAAAGGGGAAAGCATTATATCTTCCCACTTATCTACTACAAAAAAAATTTCATGGTCATTTCCAGTATTGGAAATTTTACGTGCAAATTTGCATTGGAAATTTCAAAAGAATTATTTTTATATTATTTCAGGTTTAGAATCAGATGATAAAACACAATTTTATTTTGTTATATTACCTGAAATTATTAAATTACCTTGATTTTTTTAAATATTCTAATTAGTTTTATATTTTTGTAGATAAAAAAGTGGCTGGGATAAGATTAGTAAATGCAGTGATAGCCCCATTTTTTTCAGCCCAGCGATAAGCAAGGGTGGCTGGCGTCAGTTCTTCCAACTCTAATGAAAATGTATTTTTAAATAATTTACAAAATTTTAACTGGATGTTGGCAGATGTAGAAAATAAATAGCAAATGGAATCTTTATAATTCCAAATAGCACGGGTAAAATTTGCATTAGGAAGAGTCTGAGCTAATAATTCTCTGCGTACTGTTAATCTTAATTCTTTCCTTTCTTGCATAGACAAATGTTTTTTCCCTGTTGCCTCTAAAGCATATTTTGTTTCCATATCTAGGCGAGCAGAAAATAATGCTGCAGGCACACGTCTTTTATCCATGCGCATTGTTAATCTAAAATAAGGTTCTGATACAATTTCATCTATATTAGGAGCTTCTAAGCAACTAAAAGGAGAAACCCAACCGATAGATTCATCAGCATCACTCAATTCTGACAATTCTCGAAATGAATTTTGCTCTAAATATTCTTGAAAGGATGTTGAAGAAAATGAAAAATGTCCATTTACGTGAAAGCGACTAAAGCTCATATTTTTTTTCAAAAAATGCATAAAATACCTTTCAGAAAATATTGAAAAAAAAGGAGAATAATTATCAATATATTTGGTTATTTTATCAAAAATAAAATAAAATAACAACTACTGTAAGAAATTTATATTAGGACAAATTTTTATTGTCTTTTTTCTCTTTTTGCAATATAATAATTATTTGATTGCAATGTCCCAAGAATTTTACACTTGCAAGTAATAATTCTATTTTTTTATAAAAATACATTGTTTTTCCCAACGTTCAAAAAAATCATTAAGGAATACAGAACGTGAATAACTTTCATTATCCAAAGGAAGAAGATCCATTAGATCAAACAGAAATATCTTTTAATATTACTGGCGATGAAGCTACAGAAGAGTTTTTTGATGATCATGAACATAATAATATAGATGATGAACAATTTTATGAAAGTACAGACTCTACATATGATAGTTTATTTTTAAATAAAAGTGCATATGGACATCCAGATGAATTAAAAACTAACGATTTTTTAATTAACAATCTTGATCAAGAACAACGAGAAAAAATTGAAAAACTTAAAAATTTTCGACACCAAGCATTTGGATCAACTCCAGAAACTTTAGATATTCCAGAAAAAATTGAAGTCATTGAAGTCATAGAACCTGATATCACAGAAATAATATCAGATGATTTAGAACCAGAAGCATTAACTGCAATACCTTTAAAAAAAGAAAGTCATGCTGGTCATGATAAAAATGTTATTGCCCATGAAGATGTTAATATAGAACAACTAGAAGAGGTAGAGCAAGTTTTGGAAGAATCACATGGGATTGAAAAATTAGAAGAATTTGCAGAAGCTAAAGCTCGTTCTATGACTAAAACAGGGCCTATTATTCAAGAGATTGGTTCTGTTCGTCATGATAAAACGATTGTATCCATGCAAGCAAAACCTACTGACTCGCAACCGATACAATCACCTTCCATTCAACAGACTATTTCTTCTGTTTCTCCTCCACAATCTTCATCAGCTCCCAGTACAAGTATGTTTAATTCTTCTGCAAGTACACATCACAGTCCAAATATGCATTCATCTATTCATCAAAAATCAAGCATTTCAGGAACTGCAGGTATGCATTTAAAGAACTCTGTCATTGGAACAATTAGTACACCTCAAATTAATAGTCGAGTGATGTTTCAAATTGCCTTTATTTTTATAACAGTGATTCTCTTTATTGCTTTTGCATCATGGATTTTTACAGCTTCTGGAAGCAGTAGTTATCTGAATTGTGCCGTTCAAACTACGACTCCTAATATCGTAGAATTTACTCCCATCTTAACTTTTACTGGTTTTGTTGAAAGTGAAAAAATCTATCTCCATGCCCCACGCAGTGGCAAGATTTTAGAAAAAAATATTATTTCAGGAACTCAAGTACGAGAGGAACAAGAAATAGCTATTCTTAGTAGTTTTCCTTGGCAAAAAGAAGAAAGCTATTCAGAGTTTACTAGAATATTAACAGCATGGAATGATAAGTTGACTCAATTAAATATTGCTCAAGCTAGAACAAAAGAATCTAGCAATATTACAAAATATAATGAAAATTTTCAAAAATTTCAATCTGAATTACAAAAAAAAGCAATACAAGGCAATGCTAATGTAATGGATGCACTTACAGAATGGAATCAAACACTTACAAAAAATGTAAGAAGATTAAATCGTAATGAATGGAATATATATAATTTAATTTGTGAAACAAATGCTTTAGAAATGCAGGTTGTTCAAGCTTATAAAAAATACAAAGAAAGCATCCAAGAAATTAATATTATAACCTCTGCTAAGGGAAGAATTCAAAAATTATTTCATTCTGAATTTGTAGAAAAAGGACAACCTTTGTATATGATTTTGCAATCCAATCAAAAATATATTACTGCATATGCCTCGCCTGCGTTTCATCAACCATTGTTTGATAAGATGACAAACCAAGAAAAATTGCAAATTCAAATAGATTCAACTACAGTGGAAGGGAAAATTAAGAATATTGAAATCACAACAGAAAATTTGCATGCAAAATGCAAATTACATATAGTATTAGATACTTCTGATATGTTGCAAGATGGAAGTTTAGCAATTGGGAAAATTGCATTTAATAAATCTGAAAGTTCTTTAATTATTCCCAAAACAGCTCTTCAAGTTGTTCATGGTTATAACCAAATTTTTTACATTGTCTATACCGTGATTTCAAAAGGAAATATTTTTCAAGTTGCACAGAAAAAAGTGATTCCTAACTTATCTGATGATACATATGTAGAAATTAGTAGTGGTATTACAGATCAAGATAAAATTATTATTCAATGCAACCAAGGGATGCAAAATTTACAAGATGGAATGCAAGTAACAATATATTAAAATTGTCATTCAAGTCAACTTAGAAATACAATGCAACTAAGGAATGTAAAATTTACAAGATGGAATTGCAGGTAATAATATATTAAAATTGTCATTCAAATCAACTTAGAAATACAATGCAACTAAGGGATGCAAAATTTATAAGATAGAATGGAAGTAATAATATATTAAAATTAAAAAAGTAGAAATATATTTCCTTAACACTAGAAAGTATATTCCTAATATTAAAATTAAAAAAGTAGAAATATATTTCCTTAACACTAGAAAATATATTCCTACTTTTTTTATTATATATTTTTTTAATGAAAGATTATCATATGGAACAATATTATATACAACCTGAATGGCAATCTATTTTACAAGAAGCTCAATTAGATACTTTAGAAAAATTGCTATCACACACTGGAGGCGAATATACATCCTTTCATATGGAACAATATTATATGCAACCTGAATGGCAATCTATTTTACAAGAAGCTCAATTAGATACTTTAGAAAAATTGCTATCATACACAGGTGGTGAATGTACATCTTTTCATAAAAGAGGCACTGTACATAAAATTACATTACCTAATCAACAGATTTTATATTTAAAACGTGATAACTTTACTTACACAAAGGACATTCTTTGTGATCTAATTTCTTTTAAAAAGCCAAGAACAAAAACAGAAAAAGAATATATAAACTGTTCGCTACTCAATAAAACAGGGTTTATTGCACCTGAAATCATTGCTTGTGGGCAAAGACGATGTTTAGGATGGCCTAAACAAGGTGCAATTCTTATGTTGCCTATTATAGGAATTGATTTAGAAACATATATTCGACAACATAAACATGAAGAGAGTACACAAAAATATATCCAACAAGCTATCCATCTTTTACAGAAACTTCAAAATAAAGGCTATTATTGGCCAGATAACAAACCAGAACATTTTTTTATAACAGAAGATAATAAAATGGCTGTGATTGATTTAGAACGATTACGTGTCCAAAGGAAACTTAGTAAAAGGCAAATAAAAAAACAAAATACTCGTTTTCAAAATGATATACAAAAAATTATGAATACGTGATCAAAAGAAATTTATAAAAAGTAAATACAACAATAAAATACTCGTTTTCAAAATGATATATAAAAAATTATAAATACGTGGTCAAAAGAAATTTATAAAAAGTAAATTAAATGATGCGAAAAAATTTTAAAATTTTTTCGCATCATTTAAAATTTTTGTGCTGTCCATGACATATATGAATCCAGAAAATGCTGTGATTGCTGCTGTTAAATAAATCAATACTTGCATAATAATTTCAAAAGCAATATGTTTGTCTTGAAAATGAGCAAGATATAAAAATAATGCAATAATTGTAATAGTCTGGATAAACATTTTTAGCTTTCCAAAAATATTAGCACCAAATTGATGTCCTAAACTTTCTATATAGGAACGTAAATTAGAAACTAATATTTCTCGACCAATAATAATAATAATAACCCAAGGTGCTAATAATTTTGTATGAGGGATAAAACAAATTAATGTACCACAAATGAGAATTTTGTCAGCAAAGGGATCTGCAATTCTACCAAAAGGAGTTATCAAATTATATTTTCTTGCAATATACCCATCTAAAATATCAGTAAGACCTCCAATAATAAAAAGTATTAAGGCAATATCTAATATAAGTGAATAGTTTGTAGAATTTTTATCAACTATCGAAAGAAGTATAAATATAAGGATAGAAAAAAATATTCTGGAGATTGTTATTTTATTAGGGATATTCATAATGATTCCTTTATATTTTGCAACTATATTTTGCAACTATATTTTGCAACTATATTTTGCAACTATATTTTGCAACTATATTTTGCCAACTAAGTCATAATCTTTTGTTTTTATAATTTCTACAGTGTAATATTTGCCAATACGAAGTTTTTTCGAAGCTTGAACGTATATTAGAGGATCAATTTCAGGGGCTTCTGCATAGCTTCTTGCTCTATACATATTTTTACTTAATTGTTCTTCTATGACAACTTCTAGTTTTTTGTGTAGGAGTTGTTCATTTTTTTGAAAAGCAATTTTTTGTTGCAATTTCATGACTTCATCGTATCGCCTCTGACTGACCTTAGGATCAATTTGATTTTCATACTTAGAAGCTGGTGTGTTGGGTTCTGCAGAATAGATAAAGGCACCAAGTCGATCAAATTTTATTTTTTCAAGAAATTGGTAGAGTTCTTGAAATTGTTCTTCTGTCTCTCCAGGAAATCCTACCATGACTGTAGTTCGAATGACAAAATTCTGTATATTTTTTCGCAACGTCTGAATAGTATTTTCAATGCTTTGATGAGTTGTATTTTTTCTATTCATTTTTGCTAAAATTTCATCATTAATATGTTGTATGGGCATTTCTAAATAAGGTAAAACACGAGGTAGTGTATAAATTTTATGAAGTTTTTCATGGAAATGACCAGGGTGCAGGTACATCACTCGCAACCATTTAAGTTTGGGAAGTGTACATAGTTTTTCTACAAGTTGAAATAAGTCTGTTTGGATATCTGTTCCATAATTTGCTGTGTCTTGTCCAATAACTATAAGTTCTGTGGCACCATCTTCTATAAGACATTGGGCTTCTTCGATGATTATTTCTGGGGCTTTACTTCGCATATTCCCTCGAATTTGTGGAATAGTGCAATAGCTACAACAATTGTTACAACCTTCTGTAATGCGAAGATACGAATAATTTGGCTCTGTAACTCTTAATCGTAGCTTGTCTTGAGGAATAAAATTTTCTTCTGTTATATAAAGATTGGTCTTTTGTTGAAGTATAGATTGAATTTGTTCTGTCACATTATCATAGTCACAAAATCCAATGACTCCATCTAGATCAGGATACTCCTGCAATAATTTATCTCCAAGAAATTTTGCAAAACAACCCAATACAATAACTGCTTTAATTTTTTTTTGTTTTTTGAGTTTGAGCATTGCCTTTATATTGTCTCTAGCTTCTTGGCGAGCTGAATGTATAAATCCGCATGTATTAATAAGAACAACATCGGAATCTTCTGGATTTTGAGTAATATATTGTCCATTATCAGCCAGTTGCCCTAAAATTTTTTCTGTATCAATAAGATTTTTGGGACATCCTAAATGGATCAATGAATATACATGATGCATAATTTTTCTTTCTCAGGGGTTTAATTTTTTATTGTATTCAAAAATAAGGCTTGATTAAAAAAAGGCATACTAAAGTTAAAGTTATGATTTTTCTTTGTTTTTTGTAATGTCTCGTTGGTTTAAATAATATTCCAGAAGGTACGAAAAAATGATGGCAAAAAGACCAATACCTATTAAAAATAATACATATGGTGCAACATTTTTTGTATGTTTTTGAAGTAGAAATAAAAGATAATTTCCAGTAAGACCACCTAAAGAAGGCATGTGGAATGATTGAAAGTTTTGTGGTTGGAAATAAGATAGGATTGTACAAAGCCATAGAAATATAAAAATATAGATAAACCAAAGTAGAGAACGCGGAGTTGTTTCTTCTTTTTTTGCAATAATATATAAAATAATGGGAATTAAAAGGATAGAATATGCCATAATGCCGAATTGTTGAAAACAAAAATATGCAATTTTTGCTCCTACTACCCCAGTGTAATTTTGAATCTCATCTTTGTTTGGAAATATATCTTGCATATCTTGAGGATGATATGTGACAAGACATAGTAATAGTATGCAGAACAAAATCACATAAGGGAGAGGGCTTGCATATGTAAAAAGAAATTGTCTAATCTTCATCGTAATTTTGGGAAGAGAAACTAAAATAAGTAGTGGGAAGTTTTTCTTCTTCACTGGCTAGTTCCTGTTCTTCTGGTTCTTCTAGCCAAATTTTATCTGTGAGAATTTCTTCATAGATAATATCCATTAAATTGGATGATGTTGACTCTACAAGGGGCGGTGCTCCTTTTTTGAGTTCTAATAATCGTCGTTGAATTAAGATTGTGAGCTTGAAAGATCCACCGACTTTGTCGATGAGTTTCTCAATTTCATATTGTTTCACAATTTGCCTCCTTGCTCGTTAGCTATGATGTTGTGAACGTCTTGGATTGCTTGTTCTAATTTGTTATTGATGATAATATGGTGATAAAAATTTTGCTCTTCTAATTCTTCTCTGGCACGTTGTAAGCGTTTTCGTATAGTTTCACTATCGTCTGTGTTTCTTTTGATTAATCTTTCTTCTAATGTTGTCCAATCTGGGGGTGCAATGAAAATATACACAGCCTGAAAAATTTTGCTTTGCTGAATTTTATATGCACCTTGTACATCAATCTCTAAAAGATAAGAATCTCCTTGTTCAAGTCCTTGTTGTATGGGAGCAATGGGAGTTCCATAATAATTGCCATGGACTTGGGCATGTTCTAAAAATTCATTTTGTTCAACTTTGATACTAAATTGTTTTTGCGTGAGAAAGTAGTAGTCTCTGCCATTGATTTCGCCTAGTCTTTGTGGACGTGTCGTAGCGGAAATGGACCATCGTAATCGTGGTATATGATTGCATAGTTCTTTGCAAATGGTTGTTTTGCCTACTCCAGAAGGTCCTGAAATAATGTAAATCTTTCCTTGTTTCATTTGTAAACCAAAGGTTGTTGATAATTTTAGATATATTCAAAATTATTCAATATTTTGAATCTGTTCTCGTATTTTTTCTACTGTGCTTTTTATATGGACTACTATATTTGAAGTTTCAAAGTCATTGGCTTTCGAAGTAATAGTGGTAACTTCTCGCACAATTTCTTGTAAAATAAACTCTAATGTTTTTCCTACAGGAGTGATTTTATTAATATTTTCTTGAAATTGTTGAAGATGACTTTTGCAACGGGCAATTTCTTCAGAAACATCTGATTTATCACAGAATAACGCGACTTCACGCAATATGTCTTCTTGTTTATATGTAAATTTATCAAGCTTAGATAATTCTTCTAATCTATTTTGAATGCGTTTTTGATAATTGTTTCGCAATGTAGGAATATATTCTTCTAATTTTGTGAGATCATTTTGCAAATCATTGCTGTATTCTTGAATTACTAGACTTAAATTTTTTCCTTCTGTCTCGCGCATTTCATTCAGTTGTTTTAATGTTTTATGCAAAAGTTCTTCTACGATTTTCCATTTTTCTTGAGAAATAGATTCTATCATAGTTGTAGAAATAATTCCAGGAAGAGTAAGTAAACTATCAATTTGTGGAGGATGAATCCATAATTTTGATGCTTCTTGTGCTAATATATAGTAATAGTATTGTAATGCGTTTGTATCTAAGTGATAATTAGAATTTTCTGAAAAATTTGTATATTGAATAGAAAGCGTGACATGCCCGCGAGTTAGATATTCCGAAATAATTTTTCTAATATTGGATTCATAGGCATTTAGTGCAGGTGATACTTTACTATTAAGGTTTAAAAAGCGTCCATTGACCGTGCGTATTTCAATTTCTATTTTAATAGAATTTTCTTCGTGAATATTTCGACTATATCCTGTCATACTTTTCATATAAATATTCCTATTTGTCAGGGCATCGATGCCCTGACATTATTTTATTCTTGTGCTGGTGCAGGGGCTTCTTGATGTGTTTCTGCTCCTGCAGCTCGACCATATTGACGGAAACGTGGTGTACTCATAAGAATAGCAACAACAATAAAAAAAACAGCAATGATCGTGATGATTTTATCAAGTTGTTTTTGAGCTTTTACTCCAAAAGCTGTATCACCACCTAGTCCACCAAAAGCACCAGATAATCCACCAACTTCGCCTTTTCGGAACATGATTAAGACAATCATAACAATTCCAGAAATAATTAATAAAATTTGTAAAATATTGTAAAGTGTATCCATGTATTTATACCTTTTTAAGTAATCTTACTTCAAATAGAAGTTTTTTGTTTATAGAATCTTGTATAGACAAGTTTTGTGTAGATTTGTCTAGATTGCATTTTTAATGAGTTCAGCAAAAGAAGTTGCTTCTAAACTTGCACCGCCTACTAATGCACCGTCAATATCAGGTTGTTGCATAAGCTCTTTGACATTGCTAGGTTTAACGCTACCACCATATTGAATCCGAACTGTTTTTGCTACGCTCTCACCATAATGTTTTCGATGATATTCACGAATCATTGCATGTACTTCTTGAGCCATATCTGGAGTAGCAGCTTTCCCAGTTCCAATTGCCCAAACTGGTTCATACGCAATTGTAATTGCCTCTATTTGTGCAGGGGCAAGTCCTGCTAAAGAACCTTTTAATTGTTTTTCGATAATTTCAAATGTAATACCGTTTTCGCGTTCTTGTAATGTTTCGCCTATGCAAACAATAGGAAGAAGACCATGACTGAATGCTATTTTTGCTTTTTCACTAACTGCTTTGTCAGTTTCATGAAACATTTGCCGTCGTTCAGAATGTCCTAAAATAACGTATGTGCAACCTACATCTTTAATCATTGGAATAGAAATTTCGCCAGTATATGCACCTTGCAGTTCTGTGTGAGCATTTTGTGCACCACTGCGAATAGATAAAGAATATTTTTTGTTAATTTCTTCTAACCATTGAGAAACAGAAAGTAAATAGACGTAAGGAACACAAATCGCAATGTCTATATCGTCTTTTTTAATATTTCCTAATTCTTGTGGAAATTTTTCTACAAATTCTTTGGCTTTTTCTAAGGAATGGTTCATTTTCCAATTCGCAGCCATGAAAGGTTTTCTCATGCTTTTTTCTCTTTTTATTCAAAATCACAATATAATTTATACACTTTTTTACCATCACGATACACAATGGTAGTTAGTTTTTTTTGTAGCCGTTCTGCTTGTGCAAATGCTTCAATTCTAAAATACGAAGATTTCACAGTGATCACAGAGCTAATATCTTTATATAATGTATCTATTTCTTCACTAAGGCCTTCAAGTTTTTTTATATCTTCAGGTTTTTGAAATATTCGTAGCTCGCCATCTAGTCCTTTAGTTCCTCTATGGTCAATAATCAATTTGCTAATTTGTGGTGTAATTTTAGGATGTATAGAACAAAGTAATTCAGATGAAGCTGTGTTTATATTAATCAAACCATCTGACCAAACTGTTGTAAAAGGTTCGATACCAAAAAAACTTTTACGAGGGTCATTGAGATCAATTTTCCCGAATAAATATTCTGGAACTATTTTTGGAACCATTAAAAGTTCTTTGACAGAATATAATGGAACTTTTGTAGGAAATGGACCAGCAGTCTCTTCTGTATCCCCTTTTTTCTCTTTCATCCATTTAACAATAGACTCACGGAAATTTTTTGCATTAAAATCTTTTTGTCGACCAAGTAATATATTAAGACAACGTTCTAAGTGAGCCTCTGGCTTCATGTATTCTTTTTCTTCTTCGTCTTCATCACCTTCTTCTTTGTCTTTATCGTTGTCTTTGTTTGTATTGTTGTTTTCTTGATTATTATTTTGATTATCGTTGGTCTTTTCTTTTTCCTTTTTTTTAGGTTCTTTTATTAAATTTAGTAAATTAAAACGAGAGTTTTCATCAGAAATTGTATAATATACTTTCGTAATGCCAATTTGTTTGGGATCATCAGAAGACCAAAGAGGAGTTGCCCATTCATCTGTAAACGCATCCCACTCTGCATTATTCGATATTTCTTTCATTGCATCTAATTGTAATTGTGCAATTGCATAATTTGTAGCAGAGAATAGAGCATATCGAAGTTGTACATCTTGTCCTTCATTTTCAGCTACGAAACTATCTATTTTCACAGAATAGCTAAATTGCCCTACAAGCACAACTAAAATAATAATCATGAGTAAACTCATGATTAAAGCAATACCAGAAAAACAGCGTTGCATATTTACTTAAACCTTTTTATCGCCCTAGTATATGATTATGATTACATTATACATTAAGGCATAGTTTTTTATTCTTTGATATCAGGGAAAGCAACAATTCGGCAAATACAAGATTCTAATTCTATTGCACGCCATGGAAATGCACCAATATAAGTGCGTTGATTGGAAAGTTGATCAATATCACCACCTATACATTCTGCATGGATAATGCCTTCTGGGAACAAATCAAAGTGCATGAGTTGATAATCATCTTGTGGGAATATTTCTTCTAATGTTTTACCGTATTTTTTTTGCATATGTTGAGAACATTTTGTGGCTAGCCCGTAAAGATCTTCCGACCATTTACGAAGAATTGTATTCATGGGATGGTCTGCACTACCGCAATCTACGCCAATCCATTTAAATTGCATTTCTTTACACCAACTAGCGAATTCTTTTGTTGGTCCAGGATGTTTCACCATATAACGAATTTCATCTGCTTCTGGTTGATCCCATGCATATTTATGATAACCAGTATTAATGATAAGAATATCACCTTTACGGATATCTGCTTTAGACATTAATAATTCAGATGTATAGATATCATAATCTTCCACCATATCAGAAATATCAACAACTACACCAGGACCGACAAAGTCATTGATATCTTGTTGTCCAATAGTTTTTCCATGTGTGCAGAAATGAATTTGTCCATCCATATGGGTTCCTACATGATTGCTTGTGGTAATAATTTGTCCACTAGCACCATTAGGCATTAATCTTTTGAAAAATTTCACACTTAATGGCTCATAACTAGGCCAAGGTGGAGTCATAATAGAGAGTCTTTGCGTTAAATCAACTATTCTCATAATATTACCTTAATTTCATTGATAATTCTATACAAAAAAATAAATAAAAAAAACATGTATTTTCTTTTATTATAAATACCTAGCAATAATAAGTCAATGAAAATATTCTAAGGCAAACTTTTTTGTTTTTTCTAAATAAATATAAAAAAATATGAACAATACATCCTAAATTTTTAAATTGCTTTGAATATTTTCTGTTCCTACAAACCTATAAAATCCTATAAATAGCTATAAAAATTTATAAATAAGATTTCTGTTGTATTTCTGTTTCAACCTTGCTGGTTACAATCTGATTTATTACTAAATCTGACTGCATTGCCGTCAAGTCCGCAGACGTAAATTCGGCAAGAACTTTGCCTATTTGTTTTTTTAATTCTGTTAGTAAATTCAAACTTACATTGTAATCTCTGTCTATTTTTAAACCACATTCATTACAAATATACACTCTATCTTTTAGTGTTAAATCAGCTTTGATATTTCCACATAATTCTATAAAATATTTATATTATTTTATAAAATTTTATAGATTATTTAAAGCAGTTGGTAACCCCCGAGTAACATTGCGTCCCCAGAGCAAGTTTGTTAAAGGATAAAACTAAGGGAAATTCTATTTCGTGTTTTGTCAATACTTAGAATGCGGACTTTGACGTTGTCACCGACTTTACATATGCTAAATGGGTTTCGTGTAAATTGTGTTGACATTTCTGAAATGTGAACAAGACCATCAATGTGGACTCCAATATCTACGAATGCACCAAAATCAACAACGTTGCGAACAGTTCCATCTAGAATCATGTCTTCTTGTAAATTATCTATAGATATGACTCCTTTTCGAAATACTGGTGGAGGAACAGATTCGCGTGGATCTCGCCCTGGTTTTTGTAGATTTTCTATGATGTCATCTAATGTGTATTTACCAATATTGAGTTGTTTGAGTAATGTTTCTTTTGTATATTCTTGTATTTTTTCTTGAAGAGTGGCTGGTGTAGGTAAAGATGTACTATCTCCATGGACAAGTTCTAAGAGTTGTTCGCAAGCATCGTAATTTTCTGGATGAATAGAAGTATTGTCTAATAGATTCTCACCTTGTGGTATGCGTAGGAATCCTGCACATTGTTTAAATGTTTCTATTCCTATGCCTGAAACGTCTTTCAATTGTTGTCTTGTTTGAAATCTTCCATTTTCTTTTCTATGTTCTACAATATTTTTTGCAGTTCGTTTATTGAGACCTGCAATATATTGTAATAGTTCAGGCGATGCACGATTGACATCGACGCCTACGTAATTCACAATAGATTCTACTTCTGTGTATAATGCTTTTTCTAATAACTTTGCATTGATATCATGTTGGTACATGCCAATTCCAAGGCTTTTTGTATCAATTTTTACAAATTCTGCTAAAGGATCTAGAAGGCGACGTCCAATAGAAATAGTACCACGATAACTTGCATCTAAATCAGGAAATTCTGCTCGTGCGACTTCAGATGCTGAAAAAACAGAAGCACCTGCCTCGCTAACAATGGTATATCGTACGTCTGCATTAGATTCTTGGATCCATTCTGAAACAAGTTCTTCTGTTTCTCTACTTGCAGTGCCATTTCCTATAGCAATGGCATGAAATATATGTTTTTTGTACAAATTTTGAAGGATAGTTTTGGCTTGTGCTTTTTTATTTTGTGGTTGATGTGGAAACATAACTCCATATTCTAATAAGTCGCCATCTTTAGATAAGACTGCTAATTTACATCCACTAACATAGCCTGGATCAATGGCTAGGAGTTTGAGATCGTTCATGGGTGGTTGCAATAGTAAATTATGCAAATTTGCAGTAAATGTGTTTACAGCATGGAGATGTGCTTTTTCAGTAAGTTCATTACGAATTTCTCGGCTAATAGCAGGAGATAAATAATTTTTATAGCTTTCTTTTACTGCTTTGTATTTTAATTCTGAAAATGCAGTCGTTGTTTCTTTAATATGTAAATTATAGAAGGATTGCAACACTTTTTCATCAGGCAATTCAATGGTAACAGAAAGTATTTTTTCTTTTTCACCTCGATCAATAGCTAAAATTCGATGGGGAAGAATTTGAGAAACAAGTTGTTGAAAGTCAAAATAATCTTGATAAATCTGTTCATTGGGCATTGTTTTTTTAACTTTTTTTACAACAACCATGCCTTCTGTTTGCATAAATTTTCTCAATAATTCTCGAGTAGGAATGTCTTCAGTTATATATTCTGTGGCAATGTCTACAGCACCTTGTAAAGCAGACTCGCATGTAGGAACTTTGTCGGAAATATATGTTGTAGCCACGACTTCTGGATCTTGTGGATCACATTTTATAATGTATTCAGCGAGGGGAGACAATCCATTTTCTTTAGCTATAGTTGCTTTTGTGCGACGTTTTGGTCGATATGGCAAATATAAATCTTCTAAAGTTTTTAACTTTGTTGCCTCTTTGATTTGTTGGCATAGTTCTGGAGTGTCTTTTTTTAATTCTTGAAGTCGTGCTAAAATTTCTTGTTTTCGTTTTTCTAAATTACGCCAATATTCTACTTTTTCTTGAATATTTCGAATTTGTTCTTCATCTAAGCCATTTGTTACTTCCTTTCGATAACGAGTAATAAAAGGAATTGTATTTCCATCATCTAATAGTTGAATCGTAGATTCTACCGAATCTTTACTTATTTTTAATTCTTGTGAAATATGTTCAATAATATTGAGTTCCATGAAAATTTTCTCTTTAATAAAATATATTTATTATTTCGTTAGTACAAAATATGCAATAAAGTAGAATAATTTTTTGTATATAATTCATTTTGAAAACAAGACTTTGTATTTCATATAATTCATTTTAAAAGCAAATTCTGTGTTTTAATGTAATTCGTTTTGAAAATAAGACTTTGTATTTTAATATAAAGTAAAACTTTGTGTTTGAATATAAAAAAGGGGTTATTTTTAATATAAGACCAATTTTATGTTTTATATAATTCATTAAAAAAGCCAAATTTTATGTTTAAAACTTTATGTTTAAATTATATAAAAATATATGAATAGATAATGTATATGAATGTATCAAGAAAAATCAATGATGAGTAGTAGATTCTTTGACAGTTTTTGTAAAAATGCTAAGTCGAAAAATAGCATCTTTACAAAAAACTGAATTTTTTTGCTAGCGATATTTGAGCATGTTTTCTAAATATTCTAATGGAGAAGATTTTGACATCGTTTTGCATTAAACAATGAATCATTCGCCATAGCAGTTCGACCCATATTAGTATATAGTGTAGCAGCTTTATTAAAAAATTTGATAGCTTCTGGAATTTTACGTGTTCGCCCTAAGATAAATGCCTGTTCAAAATAATTGTCTGCTAAGTGATAGTTATCCCCTATTTTTTTTGCATATTTTTCAGATTCTACGAGAACTGTCATTGCTACTTGGGGCTTTTTTTCAATAGTATAGATCCGTGCTTGTAGGGTGGCAAGACGATTGGCTTTCCATTGTAAACCAGAAGCAATGAATATATTTTTACTATAATTAATATAGGTATGAGAATTTTTATATCGTTTTGCATATCGATAAATTTGTGAAAGTGCTGCATATGCTTCTGCGGAGACAAATTGTTCACCACAATCATTTGCAATTGTCAAAGCTTCTTGAATTGTTTTTTCTGGAGTGACATTTGCATTTTGATTTTTAATATTTGCAAGTTCGCACAATCCTTTGGCAAGAATAGCATAGCTTTGATGACGGCGACTGCCCTTTTTTTGATTGATTTGCAAGAGTCGTTCAGAGTATTTTTGTGCATCCTGAATTTTTCCTTGGTCTAAACTTGCTAAAACAGCTAAGTAGTTCGATTGAAATTGAAGAAAAAAATCTTCCGTCTCATCTCCATAAGCAATCACAGAAAGCAAAGTATCTAACGCAATATTTGAACCATATACATAGCTTGTAAGATAAGAACGTCCAAGGACAATTTCCATATATTGTTGGTTTGTGGGCAACCAGAGAGAAAGTTGCTCTGCTTCATCAAATAAAGATTCTGCTTCAGACCATTCTCCTTGGTAAAATTTTAAAATAGCCTCATTTTTTTTATACGTTGCAATGATACTGTCAGAAGCATTTTGAGGTATTAGTTCTTTTGCTTTTTCTAAATGTTGAGATGCTTTTTTTACATTATATTTAGAAAGTTCTAAAGAGGCAAGTGTTAAAAGAATATCTAAGTCTTCATGATCTTGTGTGCTTTCAATATTTTTAAGTTCCTTTTGAGCTTGTTCATATTTACGCAAGCCATATAAGCACATTCCCTTCCCTTTTCGAATTTGTTCACTTTTATCTTTAACTTCTAACATGCTTGCTTCTTGAAAATGGTCGAGTGCTGTTTGGTAGTCATTCATTTCATAGAGTTGATATGCAAATTCTACTAAAAGGGTGCATAAATCTTTCAACCCTGTTTCGCGTCCTAATGTAACAGCATTTTTATATAGTTGGATACTTTGGTTAAATTGTTTTTCTTTCCAAAATATTCTTGCAGCATCCCAATATATCGTAATTGCTTTTTTATAATCGCCACCTTCATAGTAATTTACAGCTGCTCGTCTATATAATTGAAGATTATCTTTTTCTTTTTC
Organism: Planctomycetota bacterium; assembly: GCA_017993505.1. Taxonomy (GTDB): domain Bacteria; phylum Planctomycetota; class Uabimicrobiia; order Uabimicrobiales; family JABWCH01; genus JAGOMP01. The sequence goes on along the minus strand of JAGOMP010000022.1, from coordinate 15,550 downwards.
AAGCAGTTTAGCCAATTCCAGATGCATTTTTTTCTTACTAGAAAAATCTAGTTGTTGAACAATTTCATGGGAAATATTATTGCTGGAGATGTCATAGATTTTTTCTGTAGTCTCACCTACTTCTATAATATAACGTTCTTTGAGCAAATCGCCTAAAATATATGGTAAATGAGTGATTTTTAAATCTGTAAGTACGCAAAGTATATTGAAAGACAATGGAAATTCTGCAAGTGAAATCCACTCTAATATTTGTCTATGATATTTCGGCAACTTAACATAATCACGAATGAGTTGCTCTTCTAAAGCTTTAGGAGGTTTGCTAAGACTTCCTTGATCGAAGTCAAGATGCCATTTTTGATTTTCCCAAGTAATTTGATTGTTGCTTGCTAAATTAAATAGAAAATCATTAATTAAATAAGGCTTTCCTTGAGTGATTTTAAAGATAGTGACTATATCATCTGAAGAAAGTTCAACAGGATCTAAAATAGATTGAATATAAGCAACAATATTTCTATTTAAGAGCGGCTGTAATGTGTATTCTTGGAAATTTTTTCTAGAACGCAAAGATGGCAAAATCCTTTGTATATTATTTTCTCCAGCTTGGTCATCTCCACGATATGTTGCTAATATTATTATGTTATCGTTTTCTTTTAGAGAATAAAAAAAATATTGAAGCCAATCAGCACTTCTTCTGTCTAAATAATGGATATTGTCTAATATAATACATAAGGGTTGCGTTTTTGCATGAGCTCGAATATAGCATCCTACACCTGCAAAATAGCTATCTTGGTTAGAATCCACAAAAATATCCATCATAGTTGCTTCATCTGCTAAACAGAAATACGATTCAATATAATCTGCTCTATAATTAATAGGACATTCATAAATATAGTCATCTTTTTTGAGGATATTTAATTGTTGGAACATGTCAAAGCATAATTTGACAATAGGTTGAAAAGGTTTGTCTGGCTCTGTTTCGAATGAATAATGAAATATAACGAAATGTAATTTTTTCGTAGCGAATCGTTTTTGTAATTCTTCTAAAAGCCTTGTTTTTCCTAATCCATCCTCTCCAATAACTAAAATAAATTTTTCAAGAGTTTGGGGAACATTTAAAATACTTTTTTCAATTGTTTTTACAAGAAAGTCACGTCCAGTATAAGTTGCTTCTTTTAAATCTTCTGGTTTATATTTATCACCATCATGATATTGACATTCTTGTGAAGTGTATGAAGTTTGATTTTTAGCCCATAAATGATAAATTTCCTGCAATTTATTAGCTAAAAGATTTCCATTGCCCCATCGAAGTCTTGGTTTTTTTTCTAATGCTATTTGAATAGTTTCAGATAATAATTGATATATTTCTCGCTCTGTATTCGTTAAATTTGGTTTTGATGCTTCTATTACTTCCAGTAATGGAGGTGGATTATATTCTACAATTTTCATTGCAGTTGTATAATATGATGTTCCTTGAAAGGGAGATTGAGTTTCCCAAGCAAAAAATTGATATAATGTAACTCCTAAGGAAAAGATATCCATTTGATTACTATCTTCACCTGATAATTGTTCTGGACTTGTATATGCAATAGACCCAACGCCTACGCCTGTTTGAGTCAGGTGTGTATTTTCATAAATATTTTTTCCTACTCCTAAATCTAAGAGTTTTACATTACCAGTTTGTAGGTTAATCATGATATTACTAGGCTTAATATCTCGATGAATCACACCTGTAGAATTCAGAGCATCAATAGCCTGTGCAAGCTGAATGGCAATAATGATTTGATCACTTAATGTAAATATGGCTTGATCTGCTTCTAAGATTCCTCGTAATGTTTCTCCATGGACAAATTCTAAAACCATGTAACAATCGCCATTATATTCAAAATAGTCGTATGCTTGTACAAAATTTGGATGTTGAATATTTGTAAGCAATTGATATTCACGTTCAAATCGTTGTCTAGCTATTGGCTCTGAGCTAAAAAGTCGTTTGACTGCAATTTCAAAATTATTATTTTTTATGTCAATGCCTTTAAATATTTCTCCCATTCCACCACTGCCAATTTTCTTTTTGAGTAAATAGCGATCTTGTAAAAGTATTTCTGAGTCTTGTTGAAAAAACAGTAGTTTTCTCACTTGCATGGATTGGGGAACAATAGGTTCCTTATCTGGTATATCTTCGTTTGATGCCATTTTGTATACCAAATCCTTTCTTTGCCTATTTATTTTGTTTTATATTTATGGGAATCCCAATATTACTTTTAATTGTTTGAAAAAGATTGTTTGCTTGTTGATTATAATGGTACTTTTGAAATTGTTTGCCTGTATAGTACGTGTAGTAATCTTTTTGGGTTGAAAATGCTGTGTGTTGCATTGCTTTTTGATAACATTGTAAACAGGCTGTTATATTACCTTGTTGTAAATATTGTTCTTGTATATAAAGCATATATTCATAGTATTTCCAAGTATCAGGGAATTTTTGTATGAATTGTTCTATTTTAGGAATAGTAGGATTTTCTTGTAAAGGACATCTTGTTGAATGTAACGTTTTTTTTACAGATAAAGAAGAAAAATATCGTCTTTGTATGAGTTGATAATATTCTGGTGCTTCGTAGAAAAATCCTTTACAAAAAGAACATACTCCTAATAAGACAAAAAGAATGCATTGTATCCATTTCATTCTTCATTTTCTTTATGTTCAAGATTGTTATTTTGTATGTTATTTTCAGTGCTAGAAGTGTCTGTTTTTTCAGTTTCTTCTTCTTGGCTACTATCTTGTTCTTCGTTATTTGGCTGTATTTCTATAGGTTCTAATTTCCAGCTGATAGGCGGTTCTTCCGAGTGATTTTGTCCTACTGTCCATTGAGGTTCCCAACCTTCTGGAAACTGTTTGGCAAGAACAGAGGGAAATTTTTTATCAATATCCATTGCCATTTCATAAGTAAGTTCCAAAAGTTCATTTTCTATAAACACTCGTTTAGCTTCAAATTCTTCGTCTGTTGTAGTAGGCTCAATATAATATGGTCCAACACATTTTATTTTAATAACATTGAATGGTTTTGGAATCACCATTTTATCCCAAGTAGGACAATGAATTCTTTTTTTTGGCCAAATACGAATTACTATCATAGGAACGCGACATTGTTGAGAGATAACAAGACCACCACGTTTTAGATGGAAAACTGGGCCAGAAGATCCATCTACAGTTAGCCCCACCACTCGATTGGCATTTGTTTTATAATCTTTGATAAATTGGTCTAAAATTTTTACTTTTCGTTTTCTAGATTTACTAGAACCACCACGCCATATATAAGTATATCCACAAAGTTGCAAAATTTTTGATATGATTTCCCCACTATCTCCTACATTTGCCATAGTAATTGGTTCATACTTTCGATATGCCCAAGCCACAGAAAAAACATCTTGGTGCCAAAGGAGAGCCACTACTCTTTTATCTTCTTGTTCGTAAATTTTATCAATAACATCTAATTCAGTAATAATTTTACTTGTTGCCCAAACAAATTTAATATACAAAATATATATATATGGAACTGTGTATTTTGCTAACGAAATTAAAATTTTATTTCGCATTCGTTTTATTTTTTTTCTTATGCTCATGAAGTAAACCTATAAAATAAAATTGTGTTTTTATAATAAAATATGATAAAATATGGTACAATAATTTTATGATAACTTTCAATATAAAAATGAAATGATCACATTATTATTATATATTACTAATTTTTATAAAAAATTCAAAAATTTTCTTTATGAAAAATTTAGGAGTTTTGTGCATGTATCTTTTTGAACGTTTGTTTGTGTTTTTTGGATCATTACTAATCAGATTAAGATATAAAATTACTTGCATTGGCAAGGAAAAAATTTTAGAAAAAGGAAATAAAGGCATTTTATTTTTACCCAATCATGTGGCGTTAATAGATTCAATTATAATTTTTTCAATTTTATTTAAGAAGTTTTGGCCTCGTGCTATAGCAGATGCAAATAATGTAGATTTCCCACTAATTCGTGATATTGCAAAACGATATAAAGTTCGTACTATTCCAGATATGTGTATTTCTGCTCCCGAAGCAAAAGCTAAAGTGGAAGCTGTATTAAATGAATGCATCAAGGATCTGGAAAATGGTAAAAATGTGTTGTTATTTCCTTCAGGACGATTAAAAAGACAACATAGAGAAATCATTGGTGCAACTAGTGCCGTGGAAGATATTTTGAAAAAAAATAAAAACATTCGTATTGTTATTATTCGACAAAATGGTTTTTGGGGAAGCATGTTTAGTTGGGGGCAAAATGTAAAACCACATTTAATCAAGGGATTTCTACGTGGATTTAAAATTTTATTAGGGAACTTGATCTTTTTCGCTCCACGACGTGCTTTGAGATTTGAATTTGTAGAACCAGAAGACTTTCCAAGGGATGGCGATCGTTTAACAATTAATCGTTATTTAGAAGATTTTTACAATGCTGAAAACCAAGCAAATACATATGTACCCTATTATTTTTGGAAATTTGAAAAAACACATGCTCTACCAGAACGCCAAAGTGAGGAAAAAAGAGACATAGATCTAGATTCCATTCCTATCAGATCCCAACAAGAAGTGTTAAAATATTTACAGGAAAAGATTGGCCAAAAAAACATTACACCAGATATGAAATTGGCAGGCGATTTAGGCATGGATAGTATTGCTATTTCAGAAATGGCAGTGTGGATTTCGCAAGAATTTGGAACTCCACCAGCAAATACAGATTCTTATGTTACAGTGGCAGATGCCATGTTTGCAACAACGAACAATCTTATAGCAACAGGACCACTTGTATTTCATCCTGTTCCTAAAGAATGGTTTGCAACTTGGGAAAATATGGACGAACGAGTTGTTGTTCCAAAAGCAGAAAACATTGCATATGCAGTTTTAGACATGGCTCGTAAATATCCTAAACGTGCTATTATAGCTGATCAAATCAGCGGAGTAAAAACATATAGAGACATTCTTTTATTTGTAATGGTTTTACGTCCACTCATTCAAAAATTTCCCGAAGATACTGTAGGAGTCATGATGCCAGCTGGAGTCATTGCAAATATTTTATATTTAGCTGTGATGTTTTCTGGGAAAGTACCTGTAATGGTCAATTGGACAACAGGTTCTAAAAATATGCGTTTTTGTTTAGATAATGTAGGAACAAAACATATTTTAACATCAAGAACATTATTAACTAAATTGCAAACACAAGGCTTGAAATTTGAAGGGCTTGAAGATTATTTCATTGCATTGGAAGATATAAGTACAAAAATTGGAAAATTTTCTAAATTATCAGCTTTTTTACGATCTCGTTTTTGTTGGCGTTCGTTATATAAAGCAAAAATTGCTAATATAGCTACAATTTTATTCACAAGTGGCTCAGAAAGTACCCCAAAATCTGTGCCTCTGACTCATAAAAACATCATGTCTAACCTTGCATCTTTGCATGGTATGGTAGTTATCAAACAAAATGATATTTTAATGGGAATTTTGCCACCTTTCCATTCTTTTGGATTGTCTATTACAACTGTATATCCATTGATTATGGGAATACGTACAGTATATCATGCCAATCCCACAGAATCATTTTACATTGCACGATGCATAGAAGAATACAAAACAAGTGGGATAATCAGTACCCCTACATTTGTCCAATCCTTGCTCCGAGTCATTACAAAGAAACAGATTCAATATTTGCGTCTTATTGTTACAGGGGCAGAAAAATGTTCTGATGCATTGTATGAAAAAATGAGACAATTAGCTCCTCATGCTATTATTTTAGAAGGATATGGTGCTACTGAATGTTCGCCTGTAATTAGTTTAAATCATGAAAATAATATTGTACGTGGTTCTTTAGGAAACATTGCTCCTGGATTTGAATATGCCATTATCCATGTAGATAAAATAGAGCGAGTTCCCGTGAAAGAAATAGGACGATTGATTCTCCGTGGTGATTCTGTTTTTGAAGGCTATATTAATTATCAGGGACAATCACCTTTTATTGAATTTGAAGGAAAACAATGGTACAACACTGGCGATTTAGTATATGAAGATGAAAATAATATATTATTTTTTGCTGGTCGTTTAAAACGTTTTATTAAAATTGCAGGAGAAATGATTTCTCTACCAGCTATTGAAGAGGCTCTACTCCCTCATTGTGGAGATCCTGATGCAGAAGTACCACAAATTGCAGTGGAAAGCACAAATTCAGAAGAAAATCCAGAAATTATTTTATTTAGCGTTGTAGATCTAGATAGAGGATTCGTAAATCAATGCATTAGAAATGCTGGTTTAAGCGGTTTACATAATATCAGAACAATATATAAAATAGATGAGATCCCCTTGCTAGGAACAGGCAAAGTGAATTATCATTTTTTAAAAGCCATGTTGGAGTCTGAAAGTATTTAGGAGATAGAATAATGTTGCCATTTTCAAAATTTTTATCTCGTCTTCCTAAAAAAATTACATGGATTATTTTTATAGCACTATTTGTTTGTTTTCTTTTTTCATTTGCTTGTTTTTGTCTATTGTTGGGCATAAACATCGTCCAATATTGGATTCGTATTTTTTTCTTTCTTATCGTGGTAAGTTTATTTCTTTATGTTTTTTCCATGTGGCTGGGAATGTATGTAGAAAGTTTATACATTGCCAATTTCAAAGCATGGCAAGAAAAATTTACAACAGAAGTACAACGTCAATTTGCAGTTTTAGATGTATTTAGTCAACAGTGGAGCGAATATATACAACTTCGCACGCAAAGAAAACATTCTTTAACCAATACAATGAATGAAAGCCATCGAATCTATCGTTGTTTTTTAGAAGAACAACAAAACTTGAAATGTTGTTTAGATTCGTTAGTCTTAACGTTGTCTGATCAAAACAATAAAATCGATGGAATGAAAACTTCCTTATCTGAAATTGCAAATTCTGTGCAAATTGTCGAACATGATGCATCTGCATCTGTAGTGACTTCCAATGCTTTGGAAGAAGATGCCAAACGTGGCGGTGAAATTGTTCAACAAATCATCCGCCATATGAACAAAATTACACAAACTATGTCTAAATCTGCTGTTGTCATTGAAGAATTAGGCAAAAGTGCAGAAACGATCGTTGATATTATATCGGTGATTGAAGATATTGCAGACCAAACTAACTTATTGGCTCTCAATGCTGCTATTGAAGCTGCACGAGCTGGTCAACATAGCCGTGGCTTTGGCGTTGTTGCAGATCAAATTCGTAGTTTAGCAGAAAAAACAACGCATGCTACAAAAGAAATTGCAGAAAACTTATCCTCCATCAAAGGGAAAACAGCACGAGCTGTACAATCTATGAGCGAAGGAATCCAAGAAATTGATAAAGGTGCAGGATTTGCTGTTCAAGCTGGTGTAAGTTTGCGAAAAATTGTTTCTGGTGCTAAACAAGTTTCTACAAATATTTCAAAAATTTCACATGCTACATCATTAGAATACAACAATGTATTAGAATTTGTTAGCTTTGTAGATGAAATTAAACATAGCATGGAAAATACTGCCATGAGCAACCATGCGACACTAGAAAATCTTTCACATTTAGAAAACGAAATTAACAATTTGCAAAACATGATGGGAAAATTTTTCCAAGTATGGGAACAAAACTTTCTAGAACAAAAAATCGTATTATTAGGTGAACAGTCGCAACAAGATTTAATAACACGAACAAAACATTTTCATAATTTAGTAATAGAAATGGCTAAAATTTGGAATTCTGTTTTTATTTGTCCTAAAATTAAGAAAAATTTGTCTACCTAACTTATATTTACTTAAAATATAAGAAAAATTTGTTTACCTAAATTTTGTCTACTCTATATAAGAAAATATAGAAAGTAAAGCTGATATTTAAAAAATAAAATGAACTACTTTTTTTAAAACATGATGGAAAAAATTTTTATGTATAAGGATAAAACATTCTAGAATAAAAATCGTATTATTAGGCGAACAGTCGCAACAAGATGGAATAGCAAGACTATTTTCATAATTTAGTTATAAAAATAGCAAGATTATGAAATTTAATTTTTGTTTACTCTAAGATGTAAGTAAGAAAATATAGAAAGAAAGTTGACATTATGACAAGACCATTTGTACATTTACATGTGCATAGCCATTATAGTTTATTGGATGGTGCTGCTAAAATTCCAGATTTAGTTCGTACAGCAAAAGAATATGAAATGCCTGCCTTGGCTTTGACAGACCATGGAAATTTATTTGCAGCATTAGAATTCTACAATGCTTGCCAAAAAATGGGCATCAAACCCATTGTTGGCTACGAAGCATATATTGCCCCCAATTCAATGCTAGAAAAAGATAAAGAACGCTATCACCTTACCCTTTTAGCAAAAAATTACGAAGGATATCGTAATTTAATGATTTTATCATCTGAAGCATTCTTATCTGGCTTTTACTATAAACCTCGCATTGACAAAGAATTACTAGCCAAACATTCCCAAGGTCTTATTATTTTATCTGGTTGTCTAGCCTCTGAAGCATGCCAAAATATTTTGAAAAAAGATATGCAAAAAGCACGAGAAAGCATTGCTTTTTATCGTGATCTCATGGGAGATGATTTTTATATTGAACTCCAACGAAATAAATTAGAAGACCAAGAAATAGCAAACCAAGGACTATTATCTTTATCAAAAGAATTCAATATCCCCTTAGTGTTTACGAATGACGTTCATTACTTAAAAAAAGAAGATTGGTACGCCCACGAAATATTATTGTGCATCCAAACTGCCACTACGATTAATGATCCAAACAGATTCCGTTTTCAAACACAAGAATACTACATGAAAACATCAGAAGAAATGTACCAACAATCTCAAGACTTTCCAAGAGCAGCAGAAAACACAGTAGCCGTTGCTGACAAAGTAAACTTAGAATTTCCTAAAAGCGAAAATCACCTACCTTTTTTTGCTTGTCCAGATAACTTGACAAATGAAGAATACCTTCGCATTCTTTGTGAAAAAGGATTAAAAGAACGATACGGTGAAATCACACCCACCGTTCGCGAGCGTTTTGAAATGGAATTTAATGTAATTTGCAAAATGGGCTTTGCAACTTATTTTCTTATTGTTTGGGATTTTGTCAATTATGCACGTTGCCAAAACATTTCTGTAGGACCTGGACGTGGCTCAGCTGCAGGCAGTATTATCTCCTATTCACTATACATTACGAATTTAGATCCCCTAAAATACAACCTTCTTTTTGAACGATTCTTAAATGAAGGTCGAAATGAAATGCCTGATATTGATATTGATTTTGAAACAGTACGACGAGGTGAAGTTATTGATTATGTCACTAAAAAATATGGGGAACGACAAGTATCTCAAATTATTACCTTTGGAACTATGGCCGCACGAGGCGTTATTCGAGATGTGGGACGAGTATTAGAAATTTCCTTAGCAGAATGCGACACGCTCTCTAAAAAAGTGCCAAACGACTTAAATATCACACTCGAAAAAGCATTAGAATCTGAAGAATTTAAACAAACATATGAGGAAAACGAAAACGCAAAAAAAATTATAGACATTGCCATTAAACTAGAAGGACTCAACCGCCAACCAGGAACTCATGCAGCCGGTGTCATCATTTCAGACCAAGACTTAACAGAATATTGTCCATTATATAAAACAAATGAAGGTTTAATATCTACACAATATGAAAAAGAACACATGGAAGACCTTGGCTTACTAAAAATGGACTTTTTAGGATTAAGCACATTAACTGTCATTGAAAATAACTTAAAAATGATAAAAAAAACGCAAGGAATAGACATTGACATCGATAAAATTCCTTTAAATGACAAAGCCACATATGATATGTTATGCCAAGGCGAAACAAAAGGAGTGTTTCAATTAGAATCTGATGGAATGACAAACCTTGTAAAAAAAATGCGTCCCGATAGATTTGAAGACTTAATCGCTCTTGTTGCACTTTTTCGTCCAGGACCTCTAGGATGCGGAATGGTTGATTCATATTGCGATTGTAAACATGGAAGAGAAACTCCTAACTATATGCATCCTATATTAAAAGACATCTTAGAAGAAACATATGGCGTAATTCTGTACCAAGAACAAGTTATGCAAATTGCACGCACTTTATCTGGTTTTACTTTATCAGAAGCAGATTTCCTTCGAAAAGCCATGGGTAAGAAAAAACTCGACATCATGCTTTCTTACAAATCAAAATTCATTGAAGGTGCAAAACAAATTCATAATATAAGTGAAGAATTGTCCACAGCTATCTTTGAAAATATTGAACAATTCTCAGGATACGGTTTTAATAAATCCCACAGTGCTGCATATGGACTCGTTTCCTATCAAACTGCTTACTTAAAAGCCCACTTCCCAAAAGAATTTATGGCATCTTTAATGACAAACGAATGCCAAAACATTGACAAAATCGTCAAATACATTCATGAATGTGAAGACATAAACATCAAACTATTGCCTCCTGACATCAACGAAAGCAACGGTGATTTCACTCCTACAAAAGATGGAATTCGATTTGGTCTTGCTGCACTAAAAGGTGTAGGAGAAAAAGCCATTGAACCCATTGAAACAGCAAGAAAAAAAGTAGGCAAATTTGAATCCATCTATCACATGTGCGAAAACATCGACACACGCCTTGTCAATAAACAAGTACTAGAATCCCTAACAAAAAGTGGTGCACTCGACGGATTTGGAAAACATCGTAGCCAAATTATGGCAGTCATTCCAGATGCCTTAAAAATTGGTGCTAATATCCAAAAAGAGCAAGATAGCTTACAAATGAATCTTTTTGATTTTGGCGACATCATAGAAGACATGGAAAGTTTACAGCAACAAGAAAAATATCCCGATATCCCAGAATGGACTGATAAAGAAAAACAACAATATGAAAAAGAAATTATTGGATTTTATATGACAAGCCACCCCTTAGAAAAATGGAAACATTATCTTTCTATGCTCACTACTCCTATTCAAAATCTAAATCCAAAAAGTAGGTCTGCTATCCTTGTTGCTGGAATGATCACCTCATTACGAGAAACACAAATTAAACAAGGTAAATTGCAAGGAAGAAAAATGATATCTCGTGCTACATTAGACGATGGAACAAGTACTTGCCTATTTACATGCTTCCCAGACATGTATGAAAAAAATCAAGATACTTTAGTACAAGATAAAATCGTCTTTTTATTGGCACACCAAGATGAAAAAGTAGAAGATTCCATACAATTAATCGTTGATGACGTATTTAGTGCAGATGAAGGAATTAAAAAACAAACAGAAACCGTGACGATTCAACTCCAAGAAACAACAACAGAACAAGATTTGGAAACATTAAAAAGCATCATTACAAAACATCATGGAAATTGTCGCACATACTTAGAATTCGAAATCAACGGCAATCCTACAAAAATTCACGTATCTGAACAATTTTATGTAAATATGGCACCCAACTTCCTACATGATATAGAAAAGAACTTTGGGAAAACATGTCTTACATTAAAAAATAAACCTATCATCCTTCCTAAAAAAAAATGGGAGCGGAAAAAAAAGTTAGTATAAATTTTTCTTAAACCATTATAATTTTAAAAATAAGAAACAAAAAAAGTTAGTATAAATTTTTCTTAAACCATTATAATTAAAAAAAATAGGAAACAAAAAAGAAATTTATATTAATTTTGATTAAGTCATTGTACTTACAAAGGATTACATTATGAAAAAATCTTCGAAAACCGAGGAAGACATTGCCAATAAACTGAAAATAGATGAGGACATTGCCAATAAACTAGAACTAAATTTTTCTAAACGTGGTAGACGTAAAAGAATTAAAAAAATTATTTTTTTCCTCATACTCCTAGGAGCTATAGGAGGAGGCTATTATAAATATACACAACAAGCAAAAACACCAGAAAAAATAAAATATATAACACAAGAAGCAGTACTGGGAGAAATGTTACTACATGTTACAGCTACTGGTACATTAGAACCAACAAATCAAGTAGACGTTGGTAGCGAATTATCAGGGATCATACGAACACTTAATGTAGATTACAATGATATCGTAGAAAAAGATCAAGTCCTTGCAATCCTAGATACAGAAAAACTAAAAGCCCATGTTACACAATGTCGTGCATCTCTTGCTTCAGCTAAAGCCTCAGTTTTACGAGCAGAAGCCACATTAAAAGAAAAAGACTTAGAACTTCGTCGACTGCGAGCACTTATCAAAAGCAAAATCACTTCAGAAACAGAAATCAATTCTGCAGAAGCAGCATTTGAAAGAGCTAAAGCAGAAAAAGTAGCTGCAGAAGCTTCTGTCATGCAAGCTGAGGCAACATTAGAATCGCAGGAAACAGACCTAAAAAAAGCAGTCATTCGTTCTCCTATCAGAGGCATAGTACTGACAAGATCCATTGAAATTGGTCAAACAGTAGCAGCTTCCTTCCAAGCTCCTGTGTTATTTACACTTGCAGAAGATTTAAAAAAAATGGAACTTCACGTTGACATCGACGAAGCAGATATTGGAAAAATCACAGAAGGACAAAAATCTACATTCACAGTCGATGCATTCCCCAAACGAAAATTTGAAGGTGAAATTATTCAAATACGATACGGTGCAGAAACAGTCAACGGTGTTGTTACCTATAAAACTATCTTACGAGTGGAAAATAACGACTTACTCCTCCGCCCTGGAATGACAGCTAATATTGAAATCACTGTCCGACATGACCAAGACGTCCTACTCGTCCCTGTAGCAGCACTACGCTTTATGCCGCCAGTTGTAGAAAAAACAGAAGAAAAAAAAGGTGGAATTCTAGATTCTCTGATGCCACGCCATCCTAGAAGGCGAGGTTCCGCTACTAATACAGAAGTACAAAGAAACACAGAGGGGCAACGTTGCGTATATGCATTAGAAAATGACGAACTTAAAGAATATTGGGTAACTGTGGGAGATTCTACAGGAAACATGGTAGAAATACTTGAAGGCAATATCAAACCAGGAATGAAACTCGTAACTGATATTGATTCTAATAACAACAGAAAACGAAATAGATAAGATAAGGAGTTTATATGGAACAAAAACATGCTCTAATAGAACTCCAGAATGTACATAAAGTATATGGAAGTGGCTCTGTTGCCTTACATGCTTTGCGTGGAATTAACCTTACTATTCAACAAGGAGATTTTGTTGCAGTCATGGGACCATCAGGATCAGGCAAATCCACTTGTTTAAACATCCTAGGTTGCTTAGACGTGCCAACAGATGGCGTATATAAATTCCAAGGAGTTGAAGTCAATAAACTCTCTAGAAAACAACGAGCCTTATTGCGTCGCCATTACCTCGGCTTCGTATTCCAAGGATTCAATCTACTCAATCGAACTAGTGCTCTAGACAATGTTGCACTACCACTTATCTATCGTGGCATGTCTGCTCATGAACGAGAACTCCGCTCCCTTTATGCTTTAAATGAAGTCGGACTAATTGGCTGGGAAACACATACACCAGCAGAACTTTCAGGCGGACAACAGCAACGAGTTGCCATAGCACGTGCTATTGTTACTCATCCCAAAGCACTTATGGCAGACGAACCAACAGGAAACCTAGACACACAACGTAGCCGTGAAATCATGGAACTTCTCTGTCGACTCAACAGAGAACAAGGAATTACCATCATCATGGTAACCCACGAACGAGATATGGCACAATACGCAAAACGCATCATTCACTTTTTAGATGGTCTTATCTCCCTAGAAGAAACTACTGAAAATTACCAAACCCCTCAAAAACAGTCATCAGAACAAAGTAATATGGAAACAAAAGAAACACTTACTAAATAAATCCTAATAAATCCTTCAAAACAAACAATAATTAGGAAAAACATATGCCAAATAAACACGTAAAACATAACAATAATTAGGAAAAACATAATGATTTGGAATACAATCCAACTGGCATTGGGCGTCATTTGTAGAAACGTAATGCGATCCTTTTTAACTATCCTAGGTATTGTAATTGGAGTTGCATCTGTCATCACTATCTCTACCCTTGGCCAAGGTGCCACAGCAAAAGTCAAAGAACAAATTTCTAGCATGGGTAGTAACATGCTTATGATTGGTCCAGGTGGACGAATGGGACCAGGACGGCGAATGGGAGCAAAACCATTTGATCTAGAAGATGTAGAAGCCATACGAAACATACCTCTTCTTTCAGCAGTAGCACCAGTAGCTCAAACAGGTGCACTTGTTGTTTTAGGAAATGAAAACTGGTCTACCTCTATCATAGGAACCAATGATGACTATATACAAATAACAAATCGTGAAATTCAATATGGACGTTCTTTTTACGAAAACGAAATGGCCGCTGGCACAGCAGTCTGCATCATTGGAGATACTGTAAAAACAAAAATTTTTGCCAATGCAAACCCACTCAATCAAACAGTCCGTATCGGAAAAAATGTATCATGTAAAATCATTGGAGTTCTCAAAGCCAAAGGGCAAAGTAGTATGGGTTCAGACCAAGACGATGTCGTACTTATTCCCATCAAAACACTCCACCGCCGATTTTCAGGCAATAGAGACGTACGTCACATTCAAGTATCTGTTCGAAACGAAGACCAAACAGAACAAGCTAAAAAAGAAATTGAATGGCTTATGCGTAGCCGTCGGAACATTGCAGAAGGAAAAGAAGACGATTTTTACGTAATGGACATGAAAGAAATTATCGAAATGGTATCAGGTACTACACAAGTTCTTACCATGCTTCTCAGTGCAGTTGCTGCTATCAGCCTTCTAGTTGGAGGCATTGGAATTATGAACATTATGCTCGTTTCTGTTACAGAACGAACTCGAGAAATTGGTACACGTCTTGCCATCGGAGCACTAGAACGCGAAGTTTTATTACAATTTCTCATAGAATCTGTTGTACTTTCCTTATTTGGAGGAATTGTTGGCATCTTTCTAGGACTAGGTGTCTCCTTTGCATTACGAGACATACTCCAAGTTCCTTTTGTATTTGATGTTAACATTGTCTTCATCGCTTTTATATTTTCAGCCACCATTGGAATTATCTTTGGCTACTTTCCAGCTCTCAAAGCTGCACGCCTAGACCCCATCGAAGCCCTCCGACATGAATAAAAAACTGAAATAATAAAATTTAACTCCTATCTCATAATAAAAATATGCAAGTATTTTTCGATACTTGCATATTTTTATTTTATTCTAATCTTTTCTCTTTTCTATTTCTACCCCTGTGCAATTTTTCTCCCCAGAGCAACATTCCCTCCCCAGAGCAACTTTCCCTCCCCAGAGCAACATTGCCTCCCCAGAGCAACATTGCCTCCCCAGAGCAACTTTCCCTCCCCAGAGCAACTTTCTCTCCCCAGAGCAACTTTCCCTCCCCAGAGCAACTTTCTCTCCCCAGAGCAACTTTCCCTCCCCAGAGCAACATTGCCTCCCCAGAGCAACATTGCTAAACTTTTCTCCCCAGAGCAACATTGCC
>JAGOMP010000081.1:7463-9428 GCA_017993505.1 Planctomycetota bacterium | reverse complement strand
CGAGATCTGGAATACGACTCTCTGTTAGAAATGATCCCAGCTTTACCATTTTCCATTTTTTGTTTTTTTGTGGTTTTGAAATTAACTCTTGTAACAGCCATTTAAAACGCATTTCTTTTGCCTGAATTAGTCGTTCTGTTTTTTCAATGGCTTCATCCTAAGTAGATAGCAGATCAGCAATGGCTTTTTGTTCTGGGAGTGGCGGAAGCGGTATCACAATTTTTTTAAGTACATTCGCATTAAATTGGGGCTGCCCTCCCCCTGTAACGATATTATTTGCTTGCAACCAATATATGTTTGATTGAGAAAAATGAAAATAGAAGACAGATAGTAATTTTTTAGTATTTAGAGTTATTTTGATCAAAAAAGATCCATAGATTGCTGGACTATCATTTTTATAGAGAAGTGTCTTTCCAAATGTTCCTCCAGTTCGTGCAACAAGAATATCTCCCTTTTTCACCTTATATCGTTCTAATTCATCGGTAAAGTCTATAAATTTTGCATTGTTCTTTTTTAATAAACCATTTTCGTCAATGTCAGTTATTCTGATGAATCGAGTATCACCAGTATCCTGAGCAGTAGAAGTGTAACCGTATGAAAAATCGGCGATAGTTCCTAATGCAACTTTATTGTATGGTTTGCTCACAAAGCACCTCCTTGTATTTATGTCCTTATTATCATTCTTGCTTTCACATCTGAATCTCCTTAAGCTTTTTCGTCATCTTTGTTCGTACTGTTGCTAGCTCTTTTTCTAGTTTTTTTATTTCTTTTTATACTGCGTCGAGTTTGCTTTTATTATTATCTTTAATATAACAGAGTACCATATTAATTAACAGAACACACGGAAATTGTTTAAACTATATTTTCATTGTATTTTTGTGTATTCTGTGTATTCTGTGTATTCTGTGTAGTCCGTGCATTTTGTTTTTATTTTTTAATTCTATTTTTTCGTTTTCCATGTATTCTGTGTATTCCGTGTATTCTATTTTTTCATTGTATTTTTGTATTTTTGTATTCTGTGTATTTTGTTTTTTTATGTTTACTTTTTTTTATACAATTTTCCTAGTTGTACTAAGTCATACAGTTATTCCCAAAGCATACCAATACAGATCAAAGCTAGATTCCATAATATCTACAATAAGTTGTAAAAACATATCATAATCATGTTTCGTATGAGCTTGATCTAGAGCTTCATAGTATTCTAATCGTCTTTCTACAGGCAAAACAATTGGTGGAAATCCAGATTTCATAAATTCCAAATTCATTAATAAACGTGCAGTTCGCCCATTGCCATCCACAAAAGGATGGATTTTTACAAAATCAGAATGAATCCTTGCAGCACGTTCTACAGGATGAAAATTTCCTTGCACTTGGTATTTCCTAATAAAATTTTCCATTTCACTTTGTACATGACAAGCATCAGGCGGCAAATGAGTAGCACTAGAAATCAAAACATTTATTTTTCGATATATACCAGCATTTCTATCATCAATATTTTTCAAAATCAATTGATGAATAGATTTAATCTGTCGTTCAGACAAAGGTTCATTCTTTGTAACTAAATCTTTTACAAATAAAATGGCTTCTCGATGGTTGATAGCTTCAAAATGCTCTCGTAGAGTTTTCCCTCCTACAGTAATACCTTCCAATACAACTTTAGTTTCTTTCAAAGTCAAAGTATTCCCTTCTATAGCATTCGAATGGTACGTCCAACGAAGCACTAAATCTTCATGTAGATTTTTAACAACTTCGCACGGTAGAGGGCGAAAAGAATCAAGCTTTTGTTTAAGACAATCCAGTTTATCAAAATGTATCATTTACTTGTCCTATTTCCTTTGTTTCTACATGTTCTTTTTCTACATGTTCTTTTTCTACATGTTCTTTTTCTACATGTTCTTTTTCTACATGTTCTTTTTCTACATGTTCTTTTTCTACATGTTCTTTTTCTACATGTTCTTTTTCTAC
>JAGOMP010000081.1:0-7363 GCA_017993505.1 Planctomycetota bacterium | reverse complement strand
TTTCTACATGTTCTTTTTCTACATGTTCTTTTTCTACATGTTCTTTTTCTACATGTTCTTTTTCTACATGTTCTTTTTCTACATGTTCTTTTTCTACATGTTCTTTTTCTACATGTTCTTTTTCTACTACTTCTTTTTTCTTCATAATAAAATTTCGCATATCATTAATGGACACCAATAATTCCTCTTGTGTGTACGGTGGATTTAGGGTATTTTCAGGATGATGAATTTGATGACGTATATACTCAGTGTTAGTCTTTTTTTCTTTCTGTGTCTTCCCTGTCATTTTCAGTCGTATATAATCTCTTGTGTCCTTACCTATTTTGAATTCAGGCAACCATCCTTCACTAAAAATATATCCGTATAACTCATTATGATAGCCTTCGTATGCCTCATTGAAGGCAAGAAAATTCACTTCGTTAAGTGAAGGGTAAGGTAGATTATGTTTCTCAATGTTTAAAATTTCTTTATTCTGATCCCCTTTAATCAACTTTAAGTGCTTAAAATCAAGCATTTTAACAACGGATGGACTGTGTGTTGTCAAAATAATTTGAGAATCTTGTCCTTTTGACAAACTAATAAAACTATCAATGAGTTTTTTCTGATATTCAGGGTGTTGTGAAGTTTCTGGCTCTTCAATAGCATAGATGATGTCTGGAACATCTTTTTCAGTTTGTCTTCTCTCAGCTTCCGCTCTAAAAAAATTAAGAAGAATCAACCTTTTTACACCACTTCCACGCTTATTAATGAGAATATCCTCATCCCCTGTAATAGAAACATTTTTAAATACATCTGCCCATTTTAGACTTTCTACAGAAGGAATGACTGGATTCAGACTATTAGCAACTTCTGGATTCATCTCTCGCAATTTTTCAAGCGTACGATTCGCAACTTCTTGTAATTTAAATTCTACTTGTAACGCCAATTGATTAAGAGAATTTTGAATATTAGGATCTTTCAGAATTTCTTTGACAGCTAATTTCATAGGATCTTGTACTTCACTATCTTCGTCACAATTCTTTCGATCAGATTGAAAGAGAGCGTACAATGGCATATAATTTTTAAGCTGTTCCCAGATGTTTTTTGCATCTTCTTTTGCTACATCAATTTCAAGTTCTTGAAGCTGAAGATCATCTGAATAGTGTTGCCATATAGCTTTACGCATAGTAGAATTTTTTCTTTTATCTACGCAGTCAATATTATTCTGTTCTATAATTTTTTGCAAATCGTTGTGTTTTTTAAGAAGAAGGTTAGAACAATTGGGATTAGAAGGATGATATGCTTTTATAAATACCTTTTTTTCTTTACCAGAATTAGCATTCGGATAAATTGTAACAATCTCAAGCTTTCCATCACGATTCAATAAGTATTCATCTTTGAATGTTGTTTCTGTTGTGCTATCTAATACCAATTGAGTCGGTAAATCCTTAAAAATAACAGCAATACGTATATTATTATTCCCTTCTGCAAATCCTTGTTTATTGATATCATCCTTGTCTAGCTTTATGACACCCTTATTCTCATTAAAGAAAACATCTAGTGCCTCAAGCACAGTTGATTTTCCTACATCATTCTTACCAACAAATGCCGTTAGACCTTTGAAATCAATGGTAATCTCCTCTTTAAAACATCGAAAATTCGTGATTTTCATCTGTGATATTTTCATCATTACACCTTATATTGATTAATGATTTCTGGTTTGATACGCCAGGTGCCAGTGAGCATTTTTTGCATCAAACCTCGTTTTTGGATTTTGTCTTTGTCTACAAGCTGTTTTAGTAGGTTGTACTGCAGCTAGCTCTTTTTCTAATTTTTTTATTTCTTTTTGTACTGCGTCGAGTTTGCTTTTATTATTATCTTTAATATAACAGAGTACCATATTAATTAACAGAACACACGGACATTGTTTAAACTATATTTTCATTGTATTTTTGTGTATTTTGTAGTTTCATTTTTTTGTATTCCGTGTATTCTGTTTTTTATTTTTTGGATTTACTTTTTTATAAAATTTTCCTAGTTATACTAGGTCATACAGTTATTCTCAAAGCATACCAATATAAATCGAATCTACATTCTACAATCTTCATAAAATACTTTCTAATAAAACATTAAATTTTCTATCTTGCATTTTTCATAGGGTTTCTGCTGGTGTCAAAAATTCAAATCCTAGAATAATCAAAAGCAACAACGCTGGGATTTGAGAAAGATGCTTTTCAGTTGTATAGAAATTATCCATGATTACTATCTGCTTTTAGTAATTGATTTAAATTTTTAAGAAATATACACATTAATTCATTATCTTCAATACCCCATATATTTCTTAGTATTGAGCGAACATTTATTGCTTCCCACGGCATAATAGGTTTCCCATTGAGAATTGCAAAAGGACCGTCTGATTCTGGTAATACCAATTCATAAGGAATTTTTGATACTAAGTCTCTACCTTTTTTATTATTTAACATCAGTGAATTAACACTGAAGTAACATCTCATTTCGATAGCACTTTGCAATTCTGCTATTGTTCCAGAAAACCAATGTAGAATCGGAGTGCCACAATTCGGATATTTTTTAATGGTCGACAATACTTTAGATGTAGCACCTCTTGAATGAATACTGATGATCCGACCACCTGCTTTTTCGCACTCATGGATAGTACGATCAAAAATTATTTCCTGTATTTTCAATATTCTTGAATACTTGGTAGAACCATCGATTCCAACTTCTCCAATAAAATTAGACTTCTGAATCAAACTTAATAGTATCTCCAGTTCATTAAATTTTTGGTCTGCGACTTCAGGATGCAAACCAAGAGCAACCTTGATATTCTTATATTTCTCGAAAATTTGTGATGTTATCAGCCATGCTCTTGGGCTTGTTGTAACAGCTAGTGTGAAACGGTTTTCTTTATTAACTCTAGAAACTATATTTAATGCACAGGGATATAAGTCAATGTGTGTATGTAAATCTATCATATCACTCCTTCCTTCAATAGAAATTCTTTAATTTCATTAAGTCCTCGCACAAAGACTCCTTCATAATCACTTCGATTTTGGTGATTAGTAAAAAAAGATAAGTTCCCAGAAATTAAGTATCGAAATCCTAATTGCTCGGCTATTAAACATGCATTAGCAACAGCTCCTATATCATCCGGGCTTTTAGATTTTACTCGTTCAAGTTTGTTTAAATAACCTTTTGATGTTTGATCAGTTTTCCCCCAATATTGAAATGCAGCTTGCCGAACTAAACAAGGGATACATCTACCGCAATGTTTAGGCTTAGGCTCATCTTTGCTTAAATTTTTCTTATAAGATCTTATAGATTTTCCACAGCTCATAGATTGAAACACTAGCTTTTCTAAAAGCTGTTGGTTTTTACATTCTACTAGTATTTCTCCTTTCGTTTTAAATTGATAAGGCATGATGAGATTTAGCCTGATTCCAACTTCATTCCAAATATTCTGAATATATTGAAGGTAAACAGGATGCGTTGTTTTTGTACTAAAACTGCCCATCCGACATAGAGTTAGCGGAATATTTAGACTGATGAATCCATTTTCAGGAACATATATATCAACAGGGGAGTCACACTGTGTTTTTATAGCAGATGCAGCCAAAGCTACAAAAGCAAAGAAAACAAGTGACCGTCCTCTTGTCGATTTTTCGGATTCATTACCCTTTGGTAGACGAATATTGTGATTCCATTGAAAGTGATGATTTTCTGGGCAAATGCTTTTAGCATATAAATTTTGAATCTTAGCATCTCCTCTAACTATTTGAGAAACAAAGATAGGTTTATGACCTTCCGCCACGAGATCAATCGCACCAACTAAACTATCTACACCACCAGATAGTAAACACACGCAATCTTCATTAAATTTATTGGATTCACAATGGTTAGATTTTTTAGTTTTGGGAGTGGGAAAAGAAACTCCACCATCCTTAAAGGTTAGTGTCCAAAAATCTCCTGTAAGAAATTTTAGTGTTTTTTCAAGTTTTTCCTTTACAGGTTCCCAAGTGCTTGGATTACATAGATAAATAGTTAAATCAATTTGCCGAGTCCACCCATCTGGACTATTCCCCCTTTTTACTGATTTATCAGCGGCTACAACTGATAAAGAGATAGTATTGAAATCCCAAATTTCTTTTGAAGGGCTTAATCCTGATTTTATGAGGTTTTTTATTAAGGATGAACCAAAATAACCGACATCCTTCCTTTGAGACTTCGAGTATATTGAAAAATATTTCGTATTTTCCTTAAGTTGCTTTGGAATAAGATGTAATGGAGCACAAATAATCTTTCTCATACTTCCTCCTCGAATACTGTGAAAGTGTTTTTTATTGCAGATTGAAGCAGGTTGTTTATTTCTTCTATTGTACAATCATCATTTGTTCGTACCTTTTGTATTTGTACTGAAATTTCTGATTTTACATAAGCTTGTATGTCATTCATTCTAGAAACAGCTTCTTGTGGTGTATATTTATTACTTTCAAATAGTTGACCGATATCCAGATTAATTCGATTGAATACCTCGGAAGTTATGAATAGTTCTATCAAATTCCAAATACTGTCGTTGTTCATATTGAGTAGGTCAACATCAGGATATCTCTTCAAAAGATTGGAGAACGCTTTAGACATGGAGTCTCTGCAAGACTCCTCATCAAGAGTACCACCACTTGGTACAAATTGATTTATAATTTCATTTTCGACATCATGTGCTGAAAGATGTTTCGAGGTAAGTTGATTTACCCATTCTCTAACTTTGATATCCTTCTTGTCACGAACACCTTGCAAAAAATTAAAAAGTTTTGCACCAGTAGACGTTGAGACAAACATCCTACTAGCAAGCCTAGAAGCACCTCCCATGCCTATTCGGGAATAGCTACCTAATGCTTTCTTTAGATGCATCTGGTTGCCACTTTTTATATACTCACTAAAGTTTCTTCGTGCATTGCAAAATCTCCTTGGATGGGCTGTTTCAACAGGATGTACTGTAGGTTCGAGTTGCAGATGATTTTTTTCTGACTGCAAGGGTTTACCTGAAATTTTTTCCAACGGTAAACCGATTTCCGACGCAACAGACTTTAACCAAGGGGGATCAAATGAAACTCCGCTCCTTGGACCAAAACTTGAAGAAGAGGTTCCCATTACTTTTTCTCCTTAATCTTTATATTAATAGCTTTTTTTATCGATGAAGACGAGTTTTTATCCTGTTTCCAACGAATTAATAAGTCATTTGCCCACATTTCATCACGTAAAAGAGGAATTAATGCTGGCTTTATTTCCTGAACAGGAATTTCATCAAACATAGCAATGAAATTAGGAGCCAATTGAGGAAATGCCTTGGGAATGTGTAATGTTTGAATAATCGTGTTATGATCCCATTGCTGTTTTCTAACACGACGTATCATTAGAGTTAGGATTTTTTTTGCCTCATTTTCTCCAATTTCTTTAATCATATTGATAAGCGGAGACATGAAGTCATCAGCTTCACAGATGGCTGCCATAACGTTTTGACCTTCAGTAGAAAGTTCATCGAAACTGGGAAAAAACATTACTTTGTCTCGACTCAAATAGAGCAATGGTCGCAAGTCGATTTTCGAAAGCGGTGGGTTCAACTTCAACCAATTTGAAATAAATGTAGAGTTCCATGAATTTTCTTCAAATACGAGTTCTTCGCCTTTAGCAACTTGTTCTTCAAGCTCCTTAAGGAATTCTGGTCTACCATCTTTGCTGTCCCCGACCTGTTTAACTAGATACTCAAATGCAACAGGTGAAGCACATCTTTCGAATAGCTGTAGTTTAGCTAATTCTTCAAAAGAAACACTCATATCTTGAGCTTTGGCAATTGACTCCCGAATAATAAGGTTATTTAAAAACCTCTTTATGAGTCTTGGATTGCCTGCTATATGATCAGAAGTAACCATGATATTAGCAAGTTGGTCTGCCAAATCGATTTCAACAGAAAGTTTGGAAGCTACCTCCTTGCCATAAGCCTTTTCGATAATTTTTTTAGTTAGATCTTCAGCCCAAGATTTTTTGATAGCACTGACTATTGCATTGTGTCCTTTCTCTTTCTCCTCAGGTTTGATTTTACCGAGGCGTTGAGCATGATCAGCCAAAAGCAGAATCAGATACCCCTTAACCTCATTTGTTCCAAGGCGTGGAACTCTAAGCGGAATCTGAATTAGTTTATCAAAGTAACTTGTTACAAGATCATCGCTGAGGTCGATATTGCCAAAATGGGATCTCACTGCATTACGAATCATCTGTTCATCAGCAGCAATGATGAATGCTGTTTGGGGAATGAATAGTAATAACCTCATAGCTTCCAGCGTCGAGATTGCTGTATTGGGTAAACATCGATCAAGATCATCGACTAAAACGATCAGGGTTACTTCGAGTTCTTTCAGTAGTTCCTGAAATCGTGACCTAAAGTCTTCAATCTCTCGCGGAACTGATTTCAATTCTTTATCATCTAGAAGTTGCGGCTGATCTGCTGCAATCTTGACAGCACTATCAGTAATAATTCCAGTTGCAATTGAAGCCATCAATTTTGCGGTTCTTAGCCAATTGATGCGTTTAATAAATTCTTTGACTTTGTCAGTACAAGTTTTGCGAGATTCAGATACTTCCTTTATTTTATCGGCAACTTTTTGTAGAAGTGCAATGCGTGCGTCATCATAGCCTTGATATAACCAAGCATTAAAATCGATAAAAATATATTTGTTTTCTTTATCAAGATTTTTAAGCGACTCACCAATCATCTTTACAAGAGATGACTTGCCAGTTCCCCAACTTCCTGAAATTCCAATAGAGATAGGCTCGTCATTTCCATTTTTGATCATTTGTGCTACTGTATCTGCGACTATCTTGAAGTTTAATAGATCTTCAGTTGTTTCTATATCATTCCACATATTAAGTACCTCCTTTCATTTTTTTTTATCCTTAATAGGCATGAATCGTTTCCATTTTAATAGCATATGCTTTCGTGTGGCTAACTGTAAATTTCTTACTATTACCTGTGTCTTTAGTTGCACAGGTATCGGAATGTTTGATAATGTTTTGTTTTTTGTTTTTCGTCATCATTACACCTCCTTGTATTTGTTAATGATTTCTGGTTTGATACGCCAGGTGCCAGTGAGCATTTTTTGCATCAAACCGCGTTTTTGGATTTTGTATTTTTCTACAAGCTGTTTTAGTAGGTTGATTTCATGTTGAGCTGTAGATAAAGTTTCTGCAATTTGTTTTTGTTCTTCGATAGATGGTAATCCTATTTTAATTTTAAAGAGTTCTATAGGGTGAAGTCGCTTTGATCCTGACCCACTCGCGTATAATTCAAGCTTTTTATAAAAATTTGGATATG
>JAGOMP010000021.1 GCA_017993505.1 Planctomycetota bacterium | reverse complement strand
CAAATATACACTCTATCTTTTAGTGTTAAATCAGCTTTGATATTTCCACATAATTCTATAAAATATTTATATTATTTTATAGAATTTTATAGATTATTTAAAGCAGTTAGTAACCCTAGGTAGCTTTTGAAAATTTGCAAATTTGTGCAATATTCCTGGAAAAGAGATATGGATGATATTTTCAAAGAACACTTAGGGAAGTATATTGTTTATTTTTTCCAAATTTTTCCTAAGAGAGTTTTATTTTGGTTATCTGCAATTATTTTTTTTGTGCCCATTAATTTTGATTCTAAGTAAACACGTAGGAAAATATACGTTCCAAGTTCATCGTCATTTAGTGGAATAACATATTTTATATTTTTTGTTTCTGTACAGACGTATTCGCCTTCTACTAAACTTTCTCCTTTTTCTTCATTAGCAACTTCAAAATTCCAACGTCCTGCAATCGCTTTTACAATTTCTACTGTTAATTTTCCATTTTGATGTAAGGCAGAAATATGAAAACTTCCAGGTTTTGCTGTGACTGGTATTGTTTTTTCTTCTTCACCAAAGGAGGCAAAAGTTCGATATTGTTTTCGATCGATTTTTGGGCGAACCATAGTTTTATTGTATATAGATTGAGGATCTTCATCTATCATATCTATAGGATCATTGATTTCCACTGATCCACTGTTGTCAAATCCTTCTAAAATTGTCAAAGGATTGACAATTTCTTCAGAACCTTCAAATATTTCCAAAGGTTCGTACACTTTCATTGTTTCTTGATTTTTTTCAGGAAAAACATCAGAGTAAGGTGTACATTCTGGACATAATTCATTTTCTACAGGGAATTCTGTTTTACAAGTTCGACAAATTTTTTGTTCTGGTTTTCGAACAAAAGTGATGTTTTGAAAACAAATAGGACAAGTGCCGATTCCAGTAGATTGGCGTTGTTCAAAGGTTACACTTTGACAATAGGGACAACGAAATTGCAAATAATATGTTGTTCTTGTGAGTTTAGGAAGAATAATGGGCGATTGTTGCAGATATTTATGAAGGTGTTCGCCCAATTGTTTTGCACTCTCTAGTTCCCAATTCGTGCATTGTACAAAGTTTAATACTTCTTCAAATGTAACAGCACCGTCGATGAGTTTTTTGATGTACGATAATATTTTTGTTTGAAAGAAGCGAGAAATAGGAAGGTCATTTAAATAATGTTGAAATTGAAGTATTACTTCGTTGCTAAAAACAGGCTCTGTTAATCCTATATCTAAGCAAATAAATTGAAGGATCGCGATTGCCAATGCATATTGATCATCTGCTATGAGTTGTTGGTTGCCTAATTTTTTTAAATAAATAGAAGGTTGAAAATAATCAGGAAATGATTCCATTTCTTCCATAGGAAAACGTTCTGGAAAACAAATTAATCCACTTTTAAACATGTTATGACTGACTGTTTGGTCTAATAAAATTGTATTGCCATTGACATAACCATGAAAATTTTTCCAATCTGATAAGGTTTCTGTGATTTCTTCCATAAATAAAAGAACGTTGTTATGACTAATTTTAGGTTTGTTTTCAATGGAAAATGTATTGAGAAAGGTATCTAAACTTTTGCCACCAAAAGCGTCGGTGACAAGAAAGTCACAATCTTCATATGAAAAAATACCATGCGATGCAACAATTCCGTATCCATGTCTATTCGTTAGATGTTCTTTGTTTTTGACTTCCTTGGAAATGTTTTCAAACGCGACTGTGTCTTCTAAAATGGGGCGTAAATCATACCAGCTTTGTGTTTCTGTATCCGTGACTCGAAGAATTTTTTTATCAGATTCTATGACTCTATATTCTACGGGTGTGTTTATATTTTTTGTTTTTAAAATTCCTCTGATCTTAATCATAGAGTTTCTCCATAGCTAATAAGTAAATATCATCTTCTATGGGCTGACCGCCTTGAGCTTCTTGTATTTTTGTTTCTAAGTATTCTTTGATGTTTTTTTCTGGAATATAATCTATGATTGCTTGAAAATTTTCATACCCGTCCAAACAATCGAGTAGACCATTTGTTAGTATAAATACAATGTCGCCATCTTTGAATTCAATATGTTCTACAGGAGTAGCATAATAATCTGTCTCTAAATTCAATCCAACTCTAGGAGTACCTAACTCTTCTAAATATTTCCCTTGAAAAGTTTTGCGATTGTAAATAAAAAGATACGGCAAAGCAGAGCGAACATAGTCTAAGGTATGTTCTATATAATTTAAAATACCAATGCAACATGCAAAACAATGAAAATCAGGATTTGATTTTCGCAATAAAGACACTTCTTCTTGTAGACGAGTAATAAATTGGTCGGGAGTTTTAGATTCTGATTCACCTAATAGTCGTTCAAACAGCACTTTAATATAAAAAACATTACAAGATTGCTCCAGCCCAGTGCCTTCTAAGTCTAGCATAAGAAAAACAATTTGACCGTATTTATAAGGATAGATTAAGCAAACATCACCACCAGGAGAAGGCGAGTAATCAGCATAGGAAGTCAATCTATAATTTGGAATACTAGGCAATGGGGTAATGGTGGAAAGTTGTTTAGCAAAGTCTCGTGCCACTTCTTTTTTAGCAAGAGGATCTAAAGTGGTAGCGAAAAAATGTTGAATTTCTTGAAAAGAAAAATGACCATCTCGCAATCCTTTTTCAATAAAAGGTGTCATTCTTTGTGATTCGATTAAGAGAGATGCCATACCTGCATCATTATTTTTTTCTTGGATCTGTCTTCGGATCACTTCTTCGAGTATATCTGGAGATAATAATTTTAAAACATCAGCACTGCTAAGGTCTAAATCTTTTGCCATTTTTTCTAAGAAATTTTGGTCAATATCTATGGCATTTCCTTGAGATAGTTGTTTTACAGCTTCATTTCGATTATGGACTTCTTTTCTTTGTTCTTTTTTTAATTCAATGATCTGTTCTTGCAATTGTTGAATTTCTTCAAATCCACCTTTTCGTTTTCTCTCTTCTTCCATTTCTTGTAGGATCTGTGTATTTTTTTCTTTTAGTCGAATCACTAGTTCTTGGAGTTGATTGTTATGGTGTTTTAAACGCAATACAAGATTTTTTAATTGGTCATTTTTTTTATGAATCACAATGAATTCTGCAAATTCATCTTCAATATCTAGTACGCCAATTTTAATGGGATTTATTTTAATATGCGGAATGTCATCAATTTTTTGATATACATAGAGAGTATTTTCCATTCGTTCAATGATATATTTTGTTACTTTTGTAGCATCTCGAATATTCCATTTTTCTCCTGCTTGAACAACTTCTACTGTTGCATCTTCAGGAAGAGAGTGATGTAAAAATTTAGATTCTAATTGTTCTGGGATCTGTTGTTTATCTAAATAAGGTTGATATTCAGTTTTAAGGGTGAATAGAAGTTTGTTTTTACCATGAATTTTATATATAAATGAGAATAGGTCATCTACGTTTATACCTTGTTTTAAAACAAGACTGTCTAAACGATCGCTCCGTTCTCCTCGTGGAATATAAAGAGGTTTGTGAAAAAATTCTGACTTACGAAGTTCTCCATATTCTAAATCAAGTTCTGATTTTTCAAAGAAAATATGAAAACCTTCCGGTACTATTTCATCATTTCTACTTTTGCTCAAAGGATATCGAATAACAAAAGTAACTTGAGAATATCGTGAAAGTAAGCTTTCTATGTATGAATTGAGATGATTATGAAGGATGATCCAATCGCCTCTCATTTTTTGTAGTGTGGCTTTGATGCTATCATCTTTTGTTTGACGATATTCTGTGATGATACGCATCATTTGATTGAGTTGTTCAAATGGATAGAGCAAGATAGATAAAACAATTTCAAAAATTTTCTCGGCTTGTTCAAAATCTTTGCTGTACACATTTGTTAAAACATGATTGGGGCGTGGTCCTTCGCAACGCATAAAATCAAGCAAAGATTTAATATCTACTTCTTTTTTTAAGCAAATAGAATGGATTCTGTTGACTTTTAAAAAATGATATAATTTTCCTGTTGTATCATTAAATGATTCTTGAAATTCATATTTTGTATTGAGCATAGTAAAAGGAAAAACTTTTAATGATCCATTTTTTAAAATAATAAAGTAATATCCAATCCCTTCATATATATCACCACATAAGCCGTATATTGCTTTTTCTATAATAGTAAAAGCTTTGACAGACGATTCTGAATTGACTTCTAAAAGCTGATTATATAAATCTTTCATATGAACTGAGCAAACCCCTTTCCTAGATATGTTGTCGTATTTGTTGTAACTTTGTACTATGTGTATTATGCTTTACATGCTTTTGCATGGACAACATGTAGATTAAATTTTGTTTTTATTATAATAGATTTTTTAGGAAAGAAAAGAAGATTTTATAAAAATACAATGTGGAATTTCATTTCAATTCCACATTGTATTTTTATAATACATTGTATTTTTTATAATATATAATATATCAGGGGAACGTACTGCACAACAATATATAAAACAATGCCTAGAATAATAAGGTGGATAAATTTTTTCTTCCATGTTTTGGGATATTTCCATAAGGAAATGCAGAGGAGTAGAAAAAATGCAATGATTTGTACTACAGGAATGAGCCAATTGTTAGGATCATGGATGTTGATAGTCAATTGAGGTGTACTTTGTTTTTTTGTAAAATAATACGATATATTGCTTGACGGTGCAGAAAGTTGTAATAATGCTGTTTGTGTTGTAGGTTGTGATTTAGGAGAAGTACGCTGTTTTTGATATTGTCTTTGTACAAATTGTTGGTGCGTTTCTAGGGAATAGGATTCTTTTAGAATGTTAGTATGTAGTTTCGTGTTTTTAATTTTATCGGCATCTAAATAGTTTCGAGTTCCATATTGTTCTGGTTCATGTGTTGGTATAGATTGTTGTAATTGAATTCTATTTTGTTGTAAAATAGCATTTTCTATATTTTTTATGTTTTGTGATTCTGGTATTATTTGTAATTGTTCGATATTCTGGGAAGAAATAGATGCAAAATAGGAAGCAGGGTTGAAATTAGTTGCATAGGATATAGGATTTAAATTTGATTGAAACGTATATTTTTTTGTATTGGGTAAAGAAATAGTCCAATACAAATTATTGATTTCTGGTACATTGCTAATCGTAGGAATTTTGGGTTCAATTTTTGTTTTATGTACTTCAGTGTAAATGACTTGTATAATCTGCTGGGAAGTATTTTGCAAAGGAATGAGATGAATTTTTCGATTATCTAATGTGATTTTTTGGATAGGTGTGACTGTTTGGAAATTAACATACATTGCCCATATATTTTCTGGTACATTTTCTAATTCTAAAAATTGTAAACCTGTTTGTTGCAGATGATATGTAATTTGTGTGTACGTGCGGTTAGTTTCATCTAAGATTGTAAAAATGTAAATATTGGGAATGGTTGCTTTTATCGGATGAAAAGTAGGTTGTCGATTTTGTGAAAATTGTAATTGCCAATCTTTGTCTTGTGTTTTGTAAGCAAGAATAATATTGGCATTGTTTGTGTTCATGTTTGTTAAGTTTTTGAGTTTTGTCACTACAAGTTCGTAATCTGATTGATTTTGTACTTGAATGGTTGTCCCTAATGTTTGTGTGTCATGCAATTCTAAAGACTCAATGTTGATAAGAGACTCTTTATTTTCTTGAAGAGAGGGATATATTGTTAAAGTATAGGAATTTTGCACAGGCGTATGTAAATATATAGTATGCGTTGTTTTTTTATTTTCTGTTTGTTGTGTTGTTCGTTGAATATTATGTCCTTGTATCTGTGGATTGAGTTCACTAGGCATAGTAATTTGAAATTTGTTTGTGGGTGCATGTAAGATTTGGTATTGGATAGTATAGGATTTGCTAATCCAATCTGTTTCCAATAATAAATGTATATTTTGAGTGGCTTGTAATATAGGTTGTTGTTGCTGAATTTGTATGTTTGCTTGGTAATTGGTATCTTCAAATATATAAGCATAGCGATGAATAAGATTATGTTGTATTTCATAATGTAGTGTGTCGTCAGAAATTAAATTCTGTATGTTTTGAGGTATGATTTGAATTTGTGGTGTAGTAGTTAATAATATAGAACCTGTTTGCTTTTGGATATCTGGTGAAAAAATCTTAGGTAATTCAAAAGGAATAGGTTTATTCCATTCTTGTTCCATTTCTAATGTAATATTGAGTTTGCTATTTTTTTGTAAAGGTGTGTGAAAGGTAATGTAGAGTAGATTATTTTGTATCTGTGTTGTTTTAATATTATTGCCTTGGATATTGAGAACTTGATAACCTGCCGGCAAAGAATAGGATATAGAATATAGTGGTGCTCCTTTGTTTTCAATATTTGCATTGTAAATGGCATAGAGTTTTTCTTCTTTTATTTGCAAATGTAGGTTAGATTTAGAAATGCTATTGTTTTGTTGGTAATTTATTTGAAATGGTAAGTCGTATTTTTTATAAAAATTATATGTTTCTACAAAATATTCTTGTTCTTGGTTACTATTTGTTTTACTAATGTTACTATATTCTTTTGGTAGAATTTGGTAATGGTTATGTGTTTTTAAAATAGCTTGTCCATTTTCTCTTTGGATGTTGTGTAAAAGGATATTAGGAAATGTTTCTACACTAGGAATGTTTACAATATGTTTTTTAGCAAGGAGTTGTATTTGTATCCTTTTTTGTAGGTTATTGGAAAGCAACACAGTGATTTGATGATTGTCTTTTTGTGGAGTCTGTGTCCATTTTTCTACATAAGTACCTGTTAATTCAAAGATACCATATTCTTTAGGAATTTCTAACGATAATTGAGAAACAGAACCCGAAGCAATATTGTACTGGATGTTGCTTTGCAATGTAAGTGTATTGTCTTGCAATGTAAGCATATGTCTTGTATTAGCTTGGATGTTGTTTCCCACATCTTGTGGGTGCTGTTTTGGTCTCCAATAAAATTCTACTATATTTTGAGTAGGATGACAAATTAATGTATTTTGTGTGTTTGTTGTTTGAAAATAGTAGTAATCTTGCAAATTGTCATAGTGAATTTGTGTATAGGAAGGTGCAGAAACCGTCAATAAGCAAGGAGTGCAACAATGAATTTGGCAATTTCCTTGATTAGGTTGTAAATTTCCTTGCGGTGTATATGTGATATCTAGTGTATAGTTTCCTTTGTAGGGAATCAAAGCATAGTATCCATCTTTTCTAGGTTGTAAGGAAAGTGGATTTTTGTCTTTTTCTGTGGAAATATACGCAGATTGGATCGCAGAATTTTGCAAACCAACAAAAACACTGTCATTGTCTTTATTTGTTTGTATATGAAATATAGATTGACAAAGGATTTGCGTTTCTGTGATGTCTACTTTATATTGTGTTTGAAAAGAAATAGATTTTTCTATAGGAGTTCGTGTAAGATTATATTTTGTGAATTGTTCCCAAGGAATATAAATTGTTTTATCTGTTATTTCTGGAGAATTTGGATAATAGGGAACGTATGTAGAAATTGTTGTAGGAACAATCGACGTAGGAACAGTCGACATTGTTTGCATTTTTCGTTCTTGTGCAAAAGCAGACGAAGAAAATAATATCAAGAATAAGCAAATAACAGCGTTGTTTTTTAATGTAAAAAGTTTTTTCCATACAACAAAAATAAAACGAAATCCTATTGCTAGAAAAATTCCATAAGCCCAAGAATTTAAATATGCTATATATTGTGGATTATAAGGAAACAAGAACGCAATAGATAGAAAAAAGAGAATCCATGGCAATCTAGGAAATCGTTTTTGGCACATTACGCATAAACTGAGTAAAGTAGACAAGGATAAAATTGCAGCACAGATAACTTGGTGCAATGTTGTGTGAATATATGTAATCGTATGTGTAGATCTTTGTGGTGGAATTTCTCGATATATTTTTTTTGTTCCTTTATCAGACAATGAAATATTTAAAGAAAGAAGTCCTGCTGCTTTGACAGTGCTTGTGACTGTAGTATCTTGAGGTTTCCATTTTTTAGGAGCAGGATATTTTTTCATTTTTCCTGTTTCAGTAAACACACCTTCTTGTTTTTTTGAATAAGACTTCGATCTTTTAGCATAGCCTAATTGTTGCTCCAATCCTTTAGGTCTTTCCCAGATAGATTTTTGTTTTGGCATTTCTTTTGCTTCTTCTTCGTACATTTCTTCTGCTTCTTGCGGCATAGATTCATACTCTATCTCATCTACACTATCGTCTTCATCGTCCATCATTTCGTCTACACTATTGTCTTCGTCATCATACTCTTCTATTTTTGGTTGCGACATCATTTGATCAAATCTATCTTTTTGACGTTTTGCTTGGGCCATAGGTTTTTGAGGGTAGCGTCCACGGCTACGACTAGGAGCTGGACTCGGCATAGGAGGAGTAGGGCGAGTAGGGCGTATTCTTGAAAAGTCTTGTATATCCTCGGCTACCATTTTTTCTACGACCGTTGGTGCTCTCATAGAATATTTTCCAAAAAAGAGATACATAAAATCAATAGATGACAATTCTTCAAGAAACATTTCTTTTAAAGATTCTGTTTCTACATCTAAAGAATATTGTTCTGGGGTATACACTGTCCAATTTTTTGAAAGAATAGGAATCTTTTTAGATAAAAGAGGAGATTCTAATCTTCTTTGACCACATATGGCTAAAGGTGGTATAGTGCGTTCATAAATAATTTGAATTTGTACTGGCGTATTTTGTAATGGCAAGGGAATAGATATAGCAGATTTATATTGGATTGGTTTTTGCCCTTTTTCGTTGATTGTAATGCTCCATAAATTTGCATTTTTAGGCAATTGGAAGATAAAATACGGTTGTTGTGTATGCGTCAATTGATATTGGCAAACGACTCGTTCTTTATTAGGATGCAAGAATACTGTAGTGATATCTGCTTTATGTATCACGGTTTGTGCCATAGTTATTTTTTTATGCATCTTAATATTTAATGTTAAATCTACTTTTATATTAGAATATTGAAACGTTTGTATAAAATGATTCTGCATGGGAAAATTAGGATGGAACACAATGGGCATTTGATGTTGTGCTAATTTTCGTATATTATGACTTGCAATGGTAGTGATTTCTGAATTGGTAGTTCCTGTAATTCCAATATATCCTTTAATTTGGTTTATATTTAAAAATTGAAGACAAGGATATATAAAGCGGTTTTTCAAAAAAGGAACTTGATAATCAATATATAAAATATACTTTCCTAGAATTTTTTTATGCAAATACACTGTAGTTGTTTTCAAGTCGTCTTTTGTATTTGTTTGTATTTGTTGTATATTATTTTGTTCATCAGAAATATTTACATGGTATGCAAAATCATTTGGTAGTGTAAATTCTAATTGATTTTGTGGTGCATTTTGAATGTCATAAATTAAAATGGCTGCTACGTGGATTTTATCTTGGTGTACATTAATATATTGAATGGGTGAGACTGCAATTTGAGAATTTTTTCTTTGCAATTGAATCATGGCTGTAGCTTTTTCATTTAAAAGTTTTAAACCATGTTGTAAATTTTGACTTTTAATATTTAAGTTATGCAATAGATGCACATCAATGGTTTCTGCATTTTGTATATTGGATAATGTTGCTGAAAAACTAGGATCTAAAAGGATACCTGTAAAAGAAGGTTGTAGATTTGTATATAAAGGTTGAATCACGGGTAAAGAAACGTCCGCTGTTTCCCAATATTTTTGCCAATCTTTAGGAATAGAACGTAGTGTTAAGCAAACTGTAGCTGTGTCTTTTTTTTGGATTTTATTAGGAAGTTGTATTTGCATGATATTATTTTGTACATGAACTGTTGCATTGGAAATGAGTTGATTATTTTGATATATATTATATTGTGTCAATGTCCATGTTAATGGAAGTTGTAGATTTAATTGTTTAACATATCCTTCTTGCACTTGGTAATGAACTTGACAATTATATTCTAGTTCATGTTCAGAACAATATAGCGTGGACAATACATTGGATTGTACTTTAGGTTCAGCTTGTTTTTGTTGAATTTGCAATTCATATTTAGGATGTAAACTCTGAAATGCAACAAAAGCTTCTTGTTTAAAAATTTTGCTGTCTTTATATTGTTTAGGCATATTTGTAATAGGAATTTGTCGCAATTGATCTATTTTTTCAATTTGCAAAAGAAGTTCTTGTGTTTTTTCAATAGAAAGGCATGTATCTACATACATATCTGGCTCTAAGATTTCTAAACAAGGAATGGAAGTAAGAGATGTTGTAAGTTCTTGTTCTGTTTGGATAGTAAAAGTATAGTGGCCTAATAATGGTTTTTCCAATAAAAGAACAATCGTATTGTGCGTATCCTGTTTTTCCAAAGCCCAATGCTCTTCAGAAACATGCAGAATTTCAGTATTGGAAGGTAAAGAAAATATAAATTGTTGTTGTGCTTGGTGCATGCAATGAATTTTTACAACATATTTTGATTGCAATATATTTTGTTGAAATAAATGTGCAGCAAAAATATTTGCGGAGCTAATGGCTTTTTTTTCATCTTGTTGTTTAGGAAAAATAGACAAATCCATTGTCCTATGACTTCCTACATACATAGTGTAACAAACTTGATTTTCATCTTCTATTTGTTGTTCCATAGGAAGACTGCTAGTACATTCATAAGACACAGGCAATTGCAAATGGAAAATTTGATTGCTAAAACTAGGAAATTGCAATGTTGTTATTAAATTTTGATTCTTTGTTTGTAAAGCACAAGTTGCATAGATTTTTAAAATATATTTTCCTTGTTTTGGTAGATGCAAGCAATATGTTTTTTCATCTGTATGTTGTAATAAAGCAAGTTCATCATTTAACAAGGCTTTTTCAGGATAAAAATTTCCTAAATGAAACGAATATGTATGAATGTCTTCTATAGTTGAATGTAGCGTTGCTTCCATTTCTATGTGCAATGTTTTTTCTTGAAAATGAGATCGGTATACTGTTTGCTCCAGTAAAATTTCTCCCTCTTTCTTAGGAGTGAGAGATTGTTTCCATTCATTATATTGCTCTGGAGTACATTGCACACCTTGGGGATGTTGTTCTAAAACTTTATGCCATTCTTGAACAGGCACATAATGGCGTACTTCTACATTGTTTACTTCTACATTGTTTTCTGCTTGCAAAGGAAGAAATAACAAGATAAGGGCAACTAAAAAAATATATGTTTTCATATTGTTCACCTTATTCCTTGTTGTAAAAAAGTTTTTGGCCAATTTTTATGATTACATGCAAAGGTGCTAGAATAGCAGTAGTGATGATGACGGTAACAAACATAGTAATATATAATGTTTGATAATTTCCTAAATTCAAAGTACTTAAAATTAAGCTAAGAAACAATAAAAATAGAATCATGGTAAGGCGGCGGATTTTCTTTGTTTTAGGAAGTGCATAAATAAGAAAAAATGTTATAAGTGCCACAATAATGTGCAAAGTATTCATGATGGTACAATGGATATAATAAATGTGGATCATTCCATTTCCATTGAGTTTATAAAAGCAAAACTTTTGTCCTTGCACAGGATAAATAGGAATCACTCCTGTATCATGAGAATTGACGTTAATATATGCTGTACAAGAAGAAATATTTAAAAGTGCTGCTAAATTACGCCATTGTCTAGAATCAGAATGAAAATTTTTTGTATGCGTAGTATCAAATTTAATATATTGGTATTCTGATGGCAATCCTAATTCCCAAGTAAAATACGTCACAGGAACATCTAAAAAATCTACGCTAGGAATAATGAAATCACCATAAATATCCATGTTACCTTTTTTCAAATTTGTCTCGTATTTAATGACTAAAATAAAAGGCTTATTTTGTTGTGTATTGGAAGCAATATTGACTTTAAATGTTTCTTTTTTGTCAACAGTGGACCAATTCATTGGTTCTAAATAATTTAAAGCTTCAAAATCAGGTCGATATGTGCTGTTGGGATTAGGTAATTCTTTGACTTTAGAAACAGAAGTGAGGCGACTATTGGCAGGAATTTTAAAATCAAGCATTTGTTTTCGATTATTGTGGATGAGAATCACAGCTTCATTTTTGCTTGTATAGTCTTTGTTGACTGTTGTTGTTATATGCAATCGTTGAATCACTGTATTTAAAACAGGTTCAAAAGTTACTTTTTGAATATAAGCTGAAACTTTACTATTAGGAACTGTATATTTAAACAAAGCTAAAATATTTGTTTTATCTTGGGCTTGGTATATAGCGTCATTCACATCAATCGTTTCTGCATTTTGAACATCTGTAAAATAAATGTTCATATCATTAGCTTTTTTCCAAGTATAAAATCCGATTTCTTGTTTTGTATTTTTCGTTACAAGAGGATACATAGTATAGATCTGCGGCTTGTCTAAATTTTCTAATTTTGTTTCATATTTCACTTGTAGCGTATAAGGTTCTAGCATTTCACTTTGTGTAAACACAGTATATGTTGTGTTGGCATCGTCTTTTGTTTGTTGTATTTCTTTGATTCGATTTTTATTGTCTGAAATATTATTCGTAGTGATTTTTTTTGCAATGGAATTGGGCAAAGAAAAAACAAATTGATTTACTCCTGTATATTGGATCGTATAATTAATAGTATGGTCAATTTTTACTGTTGTTTCTTCCATCTCCATTGTGTTGTACACTTGAGCAGTAACATAAGGCTCTCGTTTATTGATTTGAAATTGGCTAGCAATGGGATGTCCGTAATAATCAAATCCTAAATTTAATACAGAATAATTAGGGCGTTCTCCTTTTTTATATAAGTCTTTGATGTCCAATGGAAAAATATTTTTCTGTGTATTTTCTATGCTGTGAATCGTCAAACTTTGTTTTACACCAATTCCAATATTTCCTTGTTCTCGTTGTGCATTGTATACTTGTAAATTAGGTAAATCTAAAGTCATAGAATTTTGGATAGGCTCATGTTTTTTTTGCAATACAAGAAAAATAACTAAACGATTTGTGCGAATGCCTTTTTTAAAAATAATATGCAAACAACGTTGGTCATTGATAAATTTTTCTTGGTATTCTTTAATTTGTTCTTCATAATATGTTTGGTTTGTGTTACTGTCATATAATGTATCAGCATTCATATCAAAGGCTTTTGCATCCATAATCGTAAAGCCTTGAGGAATGAAAATATCTGTTTCAAAAATACGAGATTTTTTTATATTATATGTAAAATAGGAATCGATTTTTTCCTGAGTTTCATCGATGTACATATAAATATTAGACAATACTTCGTATTCTGCTTGCTTTTTTGTAACTTCTCCTGTTAGCGTAAAATCAGGACTCAAATATTTATAGGCATATTGAATATTTTCTTTAGAAATTGTGTTGGGCAAATCTTGTATATCAATTTGTAAAATATTTGTATTTTTTGTCATTTGCAAATCATATAAATCATGAACTTGAATAATATAGTATCCTTTTTCACGTTCTATATCTTGAAATTGCAATACAGGCAAAGTATAAGTATCTGGAATGGAATTTTTCATTTGCTCCATTTGAATGTGAAGCAATAAATCTGCACTATTGGGATCACTATTTTTTAAAGGTTCTGCTAAATGGACTACGAGGTTTTGATCATGGATCGTCCATTCTTTAATATCAGGGCCTTTGTTGCTTTGTATAGATAGAATGCGAAAATCATGGGGAATTTGTAATTGCAATTCTTCTGTTTGTCCTTGAATCGCATCATAATATAATTGAGCTTGCAATTTTAAATAATTTTCAGCAAATTCTAAATGAGAAATATTTTCTACATGTAAAATATTTCGTATAGGAGTCGCGTATTTTTGTTCTGTGATGCATTGAATTTTTAAAGAGTCTGTATTCCCTAATAAAGTTTCTATTTCAATGTTTCGTTCTTCTTGTTTTGTAGTTGTTTTTAAACTAGGTTGAATGACAAACTTTGTTTTTTGAAACAATTCTGTGTCTACATTTTCTGGTGCTTGGTATTGCAATGTTAATTTGGCAATGGGAGTGGGAGGAATTTGTAAAACAGTTGTTTGAATGTTTGTTTGTTCCTTTTCTAACGGAGTTACAAACGAAAGTTCCAATATATGTTTCCTAGGTTCTTGGACATTTACATGAAGTTGATATACATTATTTTGAAATAACAACAACGCAGATTTATTATTGAAAAGTGCTTGTTCTATGGTAATGTTTGAAAAAGGAAGAAAAACAATGTGGTTTCCTTCTTTTAAAACATGAATTTCTAAAAACGCTTTCCAATGGATCAAGGATTCTTTCCATTCCACTTGGTATGTAGCTTGCGTGACCACTACATTATTTTGATCCTCTAAATTTCGTTGTTGGTTTAATGCTTGGCACATTTTTTCATAGGTGGCATAGGGCAAATAGATGGTCGTATCTTTGCTGATTTCCAAAGAATCTAATTTATCATAAGGAATATAAATTCGTTTTTCCTCATTTTGGGGAAAAATAACACAACAACATA
The DNA here is from genome assembly GCA_017993505.1 of Planctomycetota bacterium. Lineage (GTDB taxonomy): Bacteria > Planctomycetota > Uabimicrobiia > Uabimicrobiales > JABWCH01 > JAGOMP01. Next base: position 30,136 of record JAGOMP010000021.1, on the reverse strand, counting down.
AAAAGAATAATATAATAAATTTAAATTTATTCATATCTTTTGCCTCATTTGTAAAATATTTTTTCTGTTTTTTCTATATTCTACGGTATATTTTTAACGATGCTAATATAGGCTATAAAATAACATAAATAGGAAGACAAAATATAGGAAGTTGGTAAGATTTTTGAAAAGTTTTTTATATTCTACAATAAAGTTTTTTATTTTGCAATATTTTTTTATATTTTATGAATTATTTTTTAACTATTCTGCTATAGGTTCTAAAATGACATAAGTAGGAAGACCAAATGTAGGAAGTTGTAAAAATTTTTGAAAAGTTTCCACTACTTTTTTTGTTTCTTTATCTTGAAAATTTTCTGCTTGGTATTTGAGAAAAATATATTGTTCTAATTGTTTTTGTACTTTTGGATTTTGAAACGTTGTTGTATCCATTGCTAAACAATTCTTGCACCAAGTTGCCCAAAAATCAATAAAAATTGGCTTTTTTTGTGTTAAAGATTCTTGCAATGCCATTTCTATATTTTGGTGTGTAGAGGATGGCAACGTTGTTTTCGATGGTATTAGAGTGTAGCCTAGATATCCATAATAACAAGCTAATAAAAAAATCAAAATACCAAACCCATATTTAATTTTATTCATCCAAGCACCAGGTTTAGGAAATAATTGAATACTTGCACCTAAAAAAGGCCAAGGAAGTGCCATGCCAATTCCTAAGAGAAAAGGTAAAAAAAGTGCTAAGTGCGAACCAGTAGCATATAATTGACTTGCATAAATCAAAACAGATAAAACAACAGGAGCTACACAAGCACCAGCCAGTAAAGCAGTAACAATGCCCATCATAAAGGCAGTTGTAATTTGTCCAAATTTTTTATAAGAATTTCCACTACGAAATTTACTGAAATCAATATAGATTATATCAAACATGCTGAGACTTAAAATAACAAAAAAAACTGCAATTACAAAGTTGAAAATTGGTGACGATTGTAAAGAACCAAATTGAGAACCTGTAAAAACTACGATCAATCCTAAAGCACCATATGCTAAAGAAAGTCCTAGACCATAAACAAAACCTAAAAAGTAACCTCTTTTCGCTGAACTTGCTTTTACTCCAGCTCCCATAATTGCTAAATTAACAGGAATCATTGGCAAAACGCAAGGAGTTAAATTTAAGGCAAGACCTCCTAAAAGAATGAGAAGGAGAATTAACCATATACTTTTCCCAGAAAAAGAGTCTGTTTCTTTTTTATTTTCTAAAAAATTTAAAAAATCATCAGAAGACATATATCCAAAACCTGTATTTTGGATAGAAAACTTTTGCAACAACATTTCTAACGAAGAAGATTCATGTTCTTGTATTTTATTTTTTTGGATTTCTGTTGTGACAATATTTTCTTCTGGATTAGGAATAATGCCTTGATGAGAAAATTCTAAATCTTTAGGAGCATAACAAGATACATTATCACAACCTTGAAAGGAAAAAACACCATTCCATTTCCATTCTGTTCCAATTTTGCCTTGAAATGCTTTTTTTAATATGAAAACAACTTGATTTTCATATGTTTCTACCATACTTCCATCTATATCTTCAAATTGTGTAGTAGCTGGAAATATTTGGATTGTTTCTCCTAAACCAAGTACTTCTATTTCTTCGATTCCAAAAAATTGTTCTTCTGATGCATATACATGCACTTTAGGAGGAATATTTAAATGGATAGAAACTTGCACTTCTGTGGACGTTACTTCCCATTCTACTTTTGTTGGAATAATGTCTTGACTATAACTATAGAGGCTAAGACAAAAAAAAATGAAAATAAATAAAATTTTTTTCATACAACTCCCTTTGTATATTATGCTATATTTATTATAATTATTCTATTTTATATAACAAAATTTCGATAAATATTTTATAGGAACGCACTTGTTCTAAAATATATGTTAGTGCAATTGCACTAACGATTGTATAGTGAACGAAATTGCGTTCCAAGATACTGTATTAACGCAGTTGTGCTAAAGATTCTATGACAAGTTCTTCTAAATTTTTAAAATTGCCTTTATTTTGAAATGCCTTTTGTACAGCTTCGCTCGCATCTAATTCAGAATAGCCTAATCCCATTAAAGCATTGATAGCATCATTTCTAAAAGAATTTTTTGGCATCTGTGTTTCTAATTTTGGTAAATTTCCTTTTAATTCCAATACTAAACGAGATGCAGTTTTAGGTCCGATTCCTTTAATGCGTCTAAAAAAACTGATATTTTCTTCATAAATAGCTTGGTATAATTCTGTAGTCGAGGCATGTGATAAAATATTTAATGATAAAGCAGGACCAATGCCACTCACAGTTAAAAGTTTTTCAAACATATCTCTATCTGCTCTATTGGCAAATCCATATAATTTCATGGCATCTTCTCGTACAGAAAGATATACATAAATTTCTGTTTCATCGCCCTCTTTTAATATATCTTTTGTGCTATTGGGAACATGGATTTTATAACCCATTCCTTGTATATCTATGACAATAGCATCTCCTTGTAAAATGTGAACGATTCCTCGTAAATATTCAAACATTATTTCCTCGTTTCATAAAAGAATTCTTTTTTTGTATCATATATTTAATGTTATAAAAAGAATACGCCACATTTGTTCTTTTATTGTCCGATAAAAGGAATTAAAAGATAAGAATAAAAATATATTAAAATAATACCCATAAAACCAACAAGAAGACCAGCTTTGATCATTTCTTTTGTATTGATGCGTCCTGTAGCATGTGCCATAGCATTGGGTGGTGTACTAATAGGTAAAACCATAGAAAGAGAACAAACAAAAGTTACAATGAGTATTAAAATTGTTTTTCCGCCCCAAGGAATCAAAGACTCTGTTGTTCCTAAAACAGCAACAATGGGAAGCAATAAATTTCCTGCTGCAGAGTGTGACATAAAATTAGAAAATAAAAATGTAATGGCAGTGGCAATTAAAATAATGAGTAGCGGCGACATACTTTCAAAGGGAATACTTTCAATAATATTTTGAGCTAGGCCACTTTTTTCTAAAGCATGACCCAATGCTAAACCGCCTGTGATCAGCCAAAGAACATCCCAACTCATTGTTTTTATTTCATCGGCTGTGATTATTTTCAATGCAACGAAAATTCCCATAGGAATCATAGCAACTACATAACAATTCATTCCATGCCAAAAACCAGTGAGCCACAATACAACAGTTAAAAGAAAAACACCATAAAACACAAGAGCTCGCCAAGATTTATCAAAAGTGCCTTCTATTTTTAGTTCAATTTCTTTTAATGTAATGGGATATAACCAAATTAAAATCAACCAACATAAAACAATACATATAAAAACATACGGCATTCCAAACAACATCCAAGTACCAAACTGCATATTGGGCAAATAATTCATGGCAACAGCATTGGGAGGCGTTCCAATAGGAGTTCCTAGACCACCAATATTGGCTGCAAATGGGATCGAAAGACAAAGTGCAACTTGTCCCTTATCACCTTTAGGAAATAAATTTAAAATAGGGGCAACAATCACGAGCATCATCGCAGTTGTTGCTGTATTGCTCATAAAGCAAGAAAAAAATGCTGTAGTAAGCATTAATCCTAAAATCACTAAAGAAGGTCGTTTCCCAAAAGGGCGAGTAAATACTCGCGACAAATTTAAGTCTAATTTATACTTAGAAGAACCAATTGCTAGGAAAAAACCACTGATAAACAATAAAATAATGGGTGAACCAAAATTAGCAAAAATAGAATTATACTCAATTGTCTTTCCTAAATTTGGAATATTTTTATCTACGAACCAAATAAGTCCTTTATTAGATACAAACAACAATTCCATCATAATTAAAACAATAGACGTTGCAAAAATAGGAATAGGTTCTAATACCCAAAGAAATGCTGCCATAACTAAAATAACAAGAACTCTGTGTTCCACTAAAGTTAAATTTTTAATAGGTATCCATTCACTAGGGATGCACCACAATAGGAGAGGCAATACAATAGGTAAAATAATAGTAAGAACTTTCCATTTGGAACATTTCATGAGAAAATAACTCCTGATAAAAATAGATGATCGCATACAAATTATCAGAATAGATTATTGCATGACAAATTTTAAAAGATCGCATACAAATTATCAGAATAGATTATTGCATGACAAATTTTAAAAGATAGGCACCGGCAAACCCAAAATAATTTCCTATGGCATAACCAAGTAATGCAGCAGCCATTCCAGGTAGCACCAATGAATGCCATTGTTTTGTATTTGTAAAGGCCATCACAGAAGAAGGACCAAGCTTGGCAGCAATAGAACAAGTAGCAATCATTCGTAAATCTATTCGAAATAATTTTCCAAAAATTAAAACAATCAAAATTTGAACTACAATCACGATCAAAACAAAAACAAATAAAATCGGTGCTAAAGAAATTGCTTGTTTAATATCTATCATAGCCCCTACAGAACAGAAAAACAAATAAAATGCAAGGTTACTTAAATTTTTCGTTCCTTGCCATTTTTGGATAAAAGAAAATTGTGCTAAGATAATTGCAAACGTCGTAGTATATAAAATGCTAGGAATTTTCGTTATCCATGTATCAGGAAATATGCGATTGCACGTTGTTTTTATGAAATTACTACAATATATAATACAAAAAGCTAGTAAAAATAAATTTATAATGTGTGGCAAAATAAACTTTTCCTCTGTTCCTTGCTCTTGTTGATCATAGTTTTCTTCTTCTGAACAATACATATACTTACTCAGCCACTCTGTGGCTAAAACCCAAAACAAAAAAATAGGGAAAAAAGTAATATTGTCTACTGCATTGGCAGCTACAAATAAATTTTGGTCGTGAATTTCTAAACCTTGCCATAGAGCGAAAAAATTAATACTACCACCAATGTACGTTCCAATATAAGGACCTACTACTTTCCATGCATCGGCTTGTAATATACTTTCAAACCAATTGTATAAAAAAATGCCGCCTAAAAGGCAACCAATAAAAGAAGCAATAGACGCCAACATAAATGTACACAACATTGGCCATCCTGTTTTTTTCAAATCTGAAATCCGAACGCCCAATAAAATAAATACTACTGCCAATGGAACACAATAATTGTTCAAAGTGTCATATACAACGTGTCTAGTAGGAATAATACCGACATTTCCTAAAATTCCACATACAAATAAAATTAACATAATGAGTGAAACTTTCTTCACCCAATAAAAACGTTCATACATCCACAAACAAAAAGAAATAACTGCAAAAAACAATAATATAATTTCAAAATTCTCAGTGAACATGTAGAGTCTCCGTTTTTTTCGACTTGTCTTTTCTCTTCTTAGTATACAAGATACTTTCAGAAACTTTTATTTTTTCTTTTCCAAAAATAAAAGGGAGCAATAGAAGAATATTTTTAACATCATCTATTGCACGATGTTGCACGCCTTGTAAAGGAATTTGACAAAGGCGAAGAGCTTTTTCCATTCCATATCTCTGTTTTAAATTTTGTGTTTGGCTAAATTTTGTTTTTAAATTAACATGTTCTATGCCTAGAGGATAAGAAATTTCCAATGTTTCATAATCTTTTTTTAATTGATTTTTATCGTAATTACCCCAACTACAGAATAAAAAAGGATGAAATGGTTCTAACCATGCATTGAACTGTTGCAAAGCATGCAATAACAAAGGTGCATTGTCTACATTTTCTTGTGTGATGTGCGTGAGATTTTGACAAAAAGAAGTTAAGATAGGGTGTTGTATAGGTTGGACAAATGTTTGGAATTGAGACACAATGGTAAAGTCCCATGTAACGATAATTCCAGCAATTTCAATAATTTCTCGTTGCTGTTTGGTGATTAAATTATTGTCATCACATGTTGATTCTAGATCTATGATTAATAAATATTTATAATCCATTCAATTCCTTAATTTTTATAAAGTAGAAAAATCTCACATATTCATACATATGGATATGTGAGATTTTTCTGATAGAAACTTATTCAGCTACGATTAAATATCCTGCATTATCTAATTTGTGGCTTGCTTGTGTACCACTTTTTCTCAAAGTTTCAGAATATGTTCGCCAAAGAGGACGAATGCTTTGAACAGCTTGATTTTCAAGTTCTGTAAAATAATTATTTAAAGAACTTTCAATGCTAGTGATGGACAATTTTTGTTGCCAATCTGCTGATAAAAATCTATATCCTGGACTCCAAATTCCTGTTTGTTCTGTGAAATGTTTACCCATTAGAATAACATGAGTTAAAATTTCCTTAGATTTACTGTCTTGCGACATGCGAACGACTTTTTCTAAAAAATCATTAAGTTCTAAAACAGATTGTTTGTAATATTCAAAGTTTTTGACTTTTGCCACCTTATCTTCTTCAGCACCTAATTTAGGCCATAAATTTTTATCAACATATTCGATATCAGCACCCACTAAATTGTGAATGTCTGTCATAGCTTCTTCATAGATTTCTTTAATATTGATGGCCATAGCATCCATAATTGCTGTAATATTTTTTGATTGATTAGCAATTTGATGTTCTGCTTTGACTTTTTCTTTTTTGTGTTTAGAAAGTTCTGCTTGGTAATCGTCTAATGTTTTTGTAAATCGATCAATACTATCTTTTAGTAATTTAAAAGATTTATTGAATTCTTCTTGTTCTTTACTAAAATAAAAATAATAATTGCTTACATTTTGTAATAAAGATTCATTTCCAGAGGCAAGCAATGCTTTTTGTGCAGCATCTGTTGTATTTTCTTGTGGTTCCCCAGGATGTGTAAAAGTAAATTGGAAATCTGGGTCTCGAGTAATAGCAATTCCTACATTTTTAAGGTATTCTGGAATGTCTGTTAAAATAACATTGTGGAGAAGTTTTTCTACACGAAGCAATTCTTTATCAACTCCTTCTAATCTTTCTTCTGGCAATCCTACTTCTAACATACATTTTTTACGAAATTCATCAATATAGATAATGCGAGCACGCAATTCATGGAGATAATCAAAATATCCTGCAAGATATTGCACTTCTAATGCACTTTGCAATTGAAGTGGGCCTACAATCACATCTTCTCTAGAAAAAATAAGTTTAAATGCTTTGTGGAATGATTCTCTCATATCTTCCAATGTGTCAATCGCATTATTTAATCGAACAAGCTTTAAATTAATTTTTTGTAAATGATCTTTATCTCTTTGTATGGGCATACGATGATACAGAACATAGCACAATTGCAATAAATTTTCGATTTTATCTTCAATTTTTTCAATACTTTGTTTTTGGATATTATCTTCTGTTTCAAGTCGTACTGTATAATATCTTGCCTTATTGGCGTCAAAATCGCCACGATATACTAAATAATTTGTGCAGCCCATCATTAGAACACTAATTAGGGCTAGTATGATCATCCGTTTCATATAAGTTCTCCTGATTAATTTTATAAATAAAACTTGTTTCTTTGAAAAAAAATACAAATAATTTTATAATGTCTTTGAAAAAAAATACAAATTATTCTGGTGTGTCTTCTTTATAATTTGTTTCTGCAAAACATAAATTATACACTTCAGGATATGTTTTCACAAAATGAATGTTGAGTCCATCTGTAATATGCTTTGGTATTTCTTTAATATCTCGTTGATTTTCTGAAGGCAAAATTACTGTTGTAATCTTTGCTCGTTTTGCTGCAATGAGTTTTTCTCGAATACCACCGACTGGTAAAACTCTCCCTGTTAGAGTAAGTTCGCCTGTCATAGCAATATTTTTATTGAGTCGAATATTTTTTGCCAAAGAAACTAAACTCGTTGCCATAGTAATTCCAGCTGATGGTCCATCTTTAGGCGTTGCACCTGCAGGAACATGCAAATGGACTTGTCTTTGTTGAAAATAATTTTCAGCAATATTAAATAGTTTGGCATTGGCCATTACATAACTATATGCAATATTGGAAGATTCCACCATTACGTCCCCTAATTGCCCCGTTTGTTTAAATAAAAAAGGTTTGGCAATTTTGGCAACAGATTCAATGTTTAAAACACTTCCACCAAGAGCTGTCCAAGCAAGTCCTGTTGTAATTCCAGGTGTCTCGGCTTTATCTAAAGGAGATTCTTTAAAAATAGGAGGTCCTAGGAATTTTTCAATATTATTTGTTAAAACTCGTACGCTTTTTTTCTTTTCTTTTAACAACATTACTGCTGTTTTTCTCATGATTTTCATCAATTGCTTTTCTAATCCACGAACACCTGATTCGCGTGCATATAAATCAATAATCGTATCAATCGCTTTTGTTGTGAATATAATCTTTGTATTATCGAGTCCATGTCGTTTTTCTTGTTTAGGAATCAAATGTCGTTGTGCAATGGCAATCTTTTCTTGTTTAATATAGCCTGATAAATGAATAATTTCCATTCTATCTTTAAGTGGACTGGGGATGGTGTCCAAGATATTTGCTGTAAGGATAAACAAAATTTTAGAAAGGTCATAGGGAACATCTAAATAATGGTCAAGAAAAGCATTATTTTGTTCAGGATCCAATGCTTCCAGCAAAGCAGAAGAAGGGTCACCACGATAATCTTTTCCAATTTTATCAATTTCATCTAGCATAATCACAGGGTTGTCTGTTTCTACAGTTCGCAATGCTTGTATCAATTTCCCAGGCATAGACCCAATATACGTTCTTCGATGGCCTTTGATTTCAGCTTCATCATGCATTCCACCTACTGAAAAACGAAAAAACTTCCTGTTTAAAGCACGAGCAATGCTCTTTCCTAGAGATGTTTTCCCTACACCAGGAGGCCCAACAAAACATAAAATAGAGCCTTCCACTCGTTCCAATAACTTTCCTACAGCTAAAAATTCAATGAGGCGATCCTTAACATCTTCTAAACCATAATGATCTTCATCTAAAATTTTCCTTGCCTCTTCAATATCTAAATTATCTTTACTCTGTATACCCCAAGGCAAGCTGACTAAACAGGCTAAATAATTGCGAGTAATACCAAATTCAGGGGAATTTATATCTAACAACGAAAGCTTTTCCATCTCCTCTTTGAACTTCTTTTGAGCTTCTTCTGAAAGAGTCTTTCCTTCAATAGATTTTTGAAGTCTATTCATTTCTACTGTTTTTTCATCTTGCTCATCGCCTAACTCTTTTTTAATGGCTTTGAGCTGTTCACGTAGAAAATAATCTTTTTGGCGTTGTTGAATTTTTTCCTCAATTTGTTTATTAATCTTTTCTCGTACTTTGAGATAATCATACTCTTTTTTTAGCAACAACAATGTTTTCTGCAAACGTGTATCTATATGAAAACATTCTAAACTTTCTTGAATTTCTTTAGGTTGTGACAAAGAAACCATTAAAGCAAAATCGCATAAACGATCAGGATCTGAAATATTCAAATGTGCTATGATGCTTTTCAATTCATCTGGCAAATAAGGTGCACTTTCACTGATCTTACGCATTGTTTCTGTAATGCTATCTATATATACTTTGCGATCTTCTTTGTCCCCAGAATCGTCTAATGTTGGATAAAAAATCCTTGCTTTCCAAAATGTATCGTTGCGGTGCATTTCCTTTATTTTGAAACGCCTTATGCCTCGAATTAAAACGTGATAATCACCTGTTGGCATTTGCATTACTTTTAAAACTTGTGCTAATACACCTACTTTAGGAAACTTATGTACAGGAATACGAAGTTTATCTTGTTCACCACCTAAAAAGGGAAATAGAGAATCCCCATTCAGTTCTTTATCTTTTCCTCTTTCCACACCTTTTTCTTTGAGTAATGGTCGAGTATAAATAAAACCAATATAAATTTCATTATTTTTTTCTAAATATTGCACAAACTTCTGAATAAAAGGATCAAATCGAATAAAAATAGGAAACATAAGACCTGGAATCACAGGACGACCATCTAAAGGAAATAAAGGAACTTCTTTAGGCAACATGTCAGAAACATCATTGAAAATATTATGCGTATCTGATTTAAAGATCTTTTCCATACGTTTCGTTAAATTTTCAAACTCTTTTTCTAAATCAATTTCAGAAAAATCAGGCACATCCTTTTCTTCTTTTTCTTGAGAATCCTTTTTCTTATCCTCTTTGTCATCATCAGAATCTAAAAAAACAATGCTTTGCACAAAATCATTTTCATAATCATGGGAATTATCTGGCTTAGAGTCATCTTTTTTTGCTTTTTCTATCTTTTTTCGAGATTTTCTTACTGGTTTTGCTTTTACCTCTTGTGCGATATCTTCTTTTGACTTTTTATCTGTTTTCTCTATAGCACTTACATCTTCTATTTCTTGGGATGCTTTCTTTGATTTTGCTTTTGTTGTTTTCTTTTTTGCTGTATCTTTTTTTGAGCTTACATCCTCTATTTCTTTTGTTGTTTTCTCTATCGCTGTATCTTCTTTAGTATTAGCATTTTCTATTTCTTTTGCTGTTTTTGCTTTAGAACTATCGTCTATCGGACTTACATCATTTTTTTCTTTCGCTGTTTTCGCTTTTGTTGTTTTCTTTTTCTCAGCATCTTCTTTAGCACTTACATCATTTATTTTTTTAGATGCATCTTCTTTAATAGTTTCATCATTTATATTTTGCACTGTTTTTTCTTGTGTTGTTTTTTCTTTCGATGTATCTTTTTTAACACTTATATCATCTTTTTTTTTCGATGTTCTTTTTTTCTTAGGGGATACTTCTTCTGCTACTACTTGCGTCTCAGATTTTAAAACATCCTCCCTTTTTTTTTGTTCTTTAGCCTTTGTGGTAGTATCTGATTTTTGAATTTTTCCTTTAGTTTTAGGAGTTGTTTCTTCTTGAGTAGACGACAATTTTTCTTTCTTTTCTGAATCTTTATTCTGCATCTTCTTTGCCTTAAATTGTTATTAACGAATTAAAAAAGGATTATTCAGTTTTTCATAGCCTATAGTTGTATTCGGACCATGGCCAGTGTGAACTTTGGTTGTTTCTGGTAAAGGATACAGCTTTTCTTTAATGCTTTTCATAAGGACATCAAAATTGCCACCTGGTAAATCAGTTCGTCCAATAGAACCAGCAAAAAGCAAATCACCGACAATAACATCTCTGCCAATGAGTAGAGAAATACTGCCTGGAGAATGCCCTGGTGTATGTAAAACTTTTACCTCATAATTTCCAAAACAAAAGACATCTCCGTCGTTCAAAAATCGATCAATTCTTGGAATTTCTACTTTTCCCCAATTGAAAAAATCAGCTTGTACAAGCATACGTTCCAATAAAAAAGCATCATCCTTATGCATACAAAATGGGGCATGGAGTGCAGATTGCATTTGCGATGCTATTCCTACATGATCAATATGTCCATGTGTGCCAATAATATACTTAATGGTAACACCTTTTTTTTGAATTCTGTCTAAAAGCTTAGTCTCTTCGTCACCAGGATCAATAAGAATCGCTTCTTTTGTATCTTCACAACTAATAATTCTTGCATTTTGCTGAAAAGAACTGACTGGTATAACTTCAATGATCATTTGTATTCCTTTATTCAGTTTTAAAAATTCGTTCCAACATTTCTTTTGAAGAGTCCCATTTCTAACTTATACAACAAGACTTCTTCTTTTTGTGTGCCTTTAACATCGCCTACCGTGTAGTGCACATTTCCAAAGTGCTTATACAGACTATGGAATTTTGTCTAAATATTCAACTTTTCATTGAAATTCATGCTATATTTTTAATAAAAATGACTTTCCATACATAGAATATCATAACTTAAATTATAAAATACTCAATACTTAACTAAAATTCATGCTACATTTTTCATAAAATGACTTTCCATATATAGAATATCATAACTTGCATTAAATTGCAAAACAGATTCTATTTTTTGTAAAGTTATTTTACAATTCACTCTCTAAAGAAAATTTTCAACATCTCTCTAATTTTTATCTATGTTTTTTTATTCTTGTATATTTACTAACTTTTCAACATCTTCTGTTAAAAAACCTTGAACATCCATACAGCCATTTTCATCAATCGTAATAATTGCAGTTGTATATCCATCTTGAATCTTATAATTTTTATATGGGCCACTATGTCTATAAATTCGCTGGTTTGTTGATCCTCTAAATTGAAGATGAACATTCTTTTTATTCATCTGAAATCGCCCTGCAACAACAATATCTGCATGATTCCATATTTTACATTGAATATGATTTAACTCTTTTTTTATATATCCTGTAAAAAGAATGACTGTTTTATGAAGTTTTTTTACCATTTGAACAAGTGGTAGTAACTCTTCTGCTTGGTCCAAAGGCTCGCCACCATGAACTGTTATGCCTTCCACATTTTCTTTTTCACAAAGATCCACAATGTCTTTTGCCTCCATCATAGTGCCACCTTCAAAAGACCACAAATGTGGATTGATACAACCTTCACAACGGAGAGTGCATCCCTTTAAATATAACAGTAGTCTTTTCCCTGGTCCATATAAATGCTCATTGTCAACTAGCATTAATTTTTGGACACGAATCATATATTCTTTGCCTTTACAGTATTAGTTGTTGTGATACCTTCTTTAAAAAACTCTTCCTTTTTCATTGTTGTTGTTTCTAAAGCTAAATCTTTTAATAATTTATCTAATTCTATTAAGCATTCTGTGCCTTGCAAACCAAAAGTTTCAGCTTTTATCTCCCCTTTATCATTGATATCAATTACAATTTTTTTATCAGCCATTATTCACACCTCACTAAAACTAATTGAGTTTGCATGCCTTTTTTCATTTCTTGCACAGCATAGCCTAGTTGTCTTGCTCTAGTATAGATAAGTTTTGCAGTGCCATCTCTAAGTTGAACATTTGCTTTGTTGACAGTGTTTTGAGCTTCCCTAGATACTTGCATCAGCTTTTCTCGTATTGTATCAATGTCAGAATCCCATGCACCTTGGGAACGTTCTATCAAACGTGAAGATAAAGTTTCATATTCTTCTTCATACACTTCAGAAATTTGCCTTGATCGAGTGGTAACATATTGACCATGTTCTTTTATATTCCTTACCATTTCCAGAATGTCTTGGTGGATCGTACCTAATGATGCGTGCTGGCTTAATAATTCCTTGACACCATCTGTTAATGTTTGATTTTCTACATTTTTACCAAACTTAAAAGCACTATCAAATTGTTTTAGCACAGTGCATAGGTCATCAGTAATAACATAGTTTTTACCTTTGAACGAACATTGAACTTCTGTAACATGAAATCCAAATGATTCTGCAACTTGTTGCAAATCTGGGTAGACACTATACCTATCATGAACAAAAATAGACTTGCCATCGCTATAAACATTGCAATGTTTAATGAATATGTTTAATTTTTCAAGTTTCTGTTCTATAGCAGAAATAATGCTTTTTTCTAGACTTTCTATTTCTTTTTTATCACAGCATTCTATTCTGACTTCTTCTACTTCTTGAAACGTATGAATTCGTCTTTCACAACTCATGAGTTGCCTCCCTAGTTATGCATTGTAAGGAAAATTCTTTGCATATATCTTTTGTAGTTTCAAATTCATTCAAAGTATCAATGACAATAAATCTTTCATTGTCTTTATCATACACTTTATAATTTTCTGGAATATGGACTAACAATAATTTATCTAATACAACAAGACATTTTTCAAAGTAATTTTTAATAGAATATAAATACATATCTACAAACAATTTAAACTTAGACAGATTATTTTCTTCTTTAGGTTTTACAATGTTACTTATGGAATCATTATTAACTTCTTTTTTATCGTGCTTGCATACCTCTTCACATTTTTTAATAAATTCAGAAGATTCATTTTCATGTCTTGAAGAGGAATTGCCTTTAAAACGTTTTTTTAGTTGTAGTAAATCTTGGACTTTCTTTTCTAAAATTTCAACGTTTCTTTTATTACTTAAAATATCTATGCCTTGTTCAATCAGTGCATTCTTTTCATCCATCGTTTGTTTATATCCAGCAATTTCATTATCAAATTTATCAAACTTTGTTTCAGAACTTTGTTCATTTAAAGATTCAAATATTTTTCTACAAATTTCAATTAAATTAGAATTATATTGCTTATATTCATCTATAGTTGTTTGTATAAATGAATAATAACCATTATAACTACATGTAGACACTCTATTTTTTAGATCTTTTGAAAATGATAAAGTTGTTTCTAAAAAATGAATTAAACCAAAATCCTTGTCTATAAAAGAATCATAGCATTCTTTTATAGTAGATATTTCTAGTGTTTGCAAATCACTCCATTGTTTCTCTAATTCATGAATTTCATTGTATATAGAAGACTCCACATACTGAGAATCTATCATCGGAGGAATCAAAGTAAATTGATATTCTACTTGCATGGCTTTGGCTGAATAATCATTATGCGAATCAACGATAGAAGAATCAAACGTTTCACTTACAAAATCACTCATACGTTGTATAGGAACATCTATTTTAATAATTTTTTTATCTATAATATGCAGTCGATTTATATTGCCTCTATAGCATGAATAAATCTTACCTTGTAATTTTTTTGTATCTACAACGTCTTCAAAAAAATCACATTGAAATGTGTTGCCAATATAAATAGCTATATCTTCAATAGGATATAGAATGAAAAATCCTCCTTTGCCTTGTGCAAAAGAGGATAATGTTCCATCTTGATTCACAAAAATAACACTATCCACAGTATGATGACTTACTAACAAATTAAGTTTATTATTTTTAGCAAATGTAAATACTTCCTTGTTGTAATTTTTAATATGCACAACGTATGTGCATTCCATGTTTTCTAATTGAGCTAATTTTAATAATTCGGAATAATCTTTTTTTCCTGTTTCATCAACAATCACTAACCTACTAACATTTTTTAAAAAAGAATAGTCTCCTGTTACATCAATCTTTTCAAAGTATACTTTTTCAATAGAATCATCAATAGAAACAAATCTATCAGAAATCATAAAATATCCTGTATATTTTCCTTGGATTCCTATGTAATTAAAATCAATAGAAGGATCAATTTCTGTTGTTGAAAAATGGAGGTTAGAATATTTTTTTACTATTTCTTCATTTTGACAAATGAGGTGAATTTGAATATATTGATTAGCCCATTCTATTTCACGGATGATTCTACTAGACAAACAAGGCTCTGTTAAAATCAAATGTACTTTATTTGAAAATGTAATATATCGAATGACATCCGTAACATCTACTTTTTTAAAGGAACGGTTTTTATGGATTGCTAAATCATAGGGATGAAACAGAGTCCATCCCTTATCAAATTGATTATCCTTAACAATAGTTACAATCTTATTCTGAATCATGGCTTTTCTTTGTAATAAAAGGATTTTTATATTCTTGTTGTAATCTAGGTACTTTTTTGTCTAACTCTTTTGCTTCTCCAGGCTCATCTTCACTTGCCTTCCTAGCTCTTTTGTCTGCCCATGCTCTAAGATTAGTAATCGTTTCTGCCATAGTTCTTGAAAGAGGTGATGTGGCATTGATACATTCAAGTAAATTTTTCATTTCTAAGTCTTTTTGACCATTTGCATAAGCATTAAATAAAGCTTCATTGACTACTTCTTCTATTTCAGCACCAGAAAACCCTTCACTTTCTTTCACTAATTTTTCCATGTCTAAGTTCAATTGTTCTGCATCTCTATTTTTAATCTTTAAGTGAATGTGAAAAATATTTTCCCTTTCTTTTTCAGAAGGAAGGTCAACAAAAAAGATTTCATCAAATCTACCTTTTCGAAGTAACTCAGGCGGAAGTAAACTAATATCATTTGCTGTAGCAACAACAAAGACTGGTTCTTTTTTTTCTTGCATCCAAGTTAAAAACGTACCAAATACTCTAGCACTTGTTCCCCCATCTGTTCTTCCACTACTTTGAGTTCCACTAAGACCTTTTTCAATTTCATCAATCCATAGTACACAAGGAGAAATAGTTTTCGCAACATCTAGAGCATACCTAATATTTCTTTCTGATTCACCCACAAAACCGCCAAAAACTTTTCCTAAGTCAAACCTTAACAATGGAAATTTCCATTCATTGGCAATGGCTTTGGCAGTCAATGACTTACCACATCCTGGAACTCCTAGCAAAAGAACACCACGCGGAGTATTTAGACCATATTTCTTTGCTTCATCACTATATGCATTTCCACGTTTTTTAATCCAGTCTTTCAAGCTTTCCAAACCACCAACATGCGTTAAATATTCTTTTGGATGGAAATATTCAAGTAGACCACTCTTTTTAATAATTTGTTCCTTTTCACTAATAATCAGTGGAATTTCATCTTCTGTAAGTTTTCTGTTGGTGATAATGGCTTTAGCAAATGCTAAACGAGCTTCCATAACAGTCAAACCTAACGCAGATGTAAGTAATTTAGGAGTAATATCTTTTTCAAAGCAAACGTTTCTATACTCATCCACTACTTGATTTGCAATAATCTCTATTGTAGGTCTATCTGGCAATTCAACTTCAATAACAGGAAGTTCTTTTGATAATTCTTCTGGAACAAATTTACTAGGTGAACTTAAAATAATTGCCTTTTTATAATCACCTAGATAATTTTGTGGTCTCATCATTTCACGAATCCATCGAATATTTACAGGATGATTTGCCTCACTATGAGAATGAAAATCTTCTAAAACAAGCAACATATTATCTTTATATTGTAAGTAAACGTCAAGAACAGCAGGAAGTGTAACGCAATCAGGATTTATAATTTTAAATCCTTTTTCTTCCCATACTTTTCATCCTGAAACACTACTCCAAGAATACCAATCTATACCTAAAACTTCTGCAACATAATTTGTAAAACCATGCACACGTTCCCATTCAAAAGATGCGATTTCAACAACTCTTGCACCAGCTTTTATTAAAGTTTCTAATTCTTCTTCATAAGATCTCATAATTACATCTCTTTAAATATTGAGTTTCCATGTTTAATAATAGTTTTTCACAATATATAAATGAAAATATGGAAAGTGTAGTAACCTAGTCATCGTCATCATCGTCTTCATATCGTCGTCGTTCTTCTTCTTCATCGTCAAGAAGAGTCATCATCGCCATGATAGTCATCTTATTCATCTTCTTATCTCCACCATTGTGGTTCGCCTTGATTTAAAATGCCTCTGCTACATGCCACAACATTTCCATTTCGATCTTCTGCTTTGACTACAAACACAAAATTTTCTCCCACAAGACCATCAATGATTGCCATTTTTTCATTTCTATCTATTTCTATATCTTTACAATGATAAATGTTAGTTTTGTTAGATAATTTAATAATTGTATACACTGAAACAATATACCTAGCAGCATTTTTTATCTCATGCCAATACACATTGTAGGTCTTTTCAACTCCCCGCAAGGATTTGCTATCGGAGTGTCCTTCAAAATAAGGATCTTCACACTCAACATAAGGTTGTAAAGTAAATTCATCCTTGAATTCGTTAAATTTTAATAGATCATTTTTAGTTTCTACATATGGAAGTACTAGAAAATAGTCATGTTTTTTTGAATCATCATGCTTTTTTATAGTAACTATAGACTCATTTGCCAATTTTACATCAAATAATCTATCATCAAGATCAGGATAGTCGTATTTTTTCACAACTTCACAAATACTATTCTGAGGATAGTAATAATATTTATCACCAATTTCTACATCTTTTATATTAGGTCTATCAAAATATTCAATAGGTGAATCATCCTCTGATTCGATAAGTTTATCATCAGGAATCCAAAAATTAACTATCTTATCATTATTCAAAAAATTAATTTTATTCAAAAAATTTTCAACATCATTCACTTCTATTTCACAAGAGATATAAAACGTAGTATTTTTATCTTTATAATTATTGTACTTGGCAGCATGAGAATACGGTGCTATCTGAAAATTTATCTTAATATCGCTTAAAGTGATTTTTTTGTAATAGTATTCTTCCCTTCCATAATAACTATACTCTGATTTCCTAATGTGCAATTTAAGTTTAAGCAAATTTCTAAGCAAATTTTTATAAAAGCTAAAGTCAAATAAATTTTCATCTATCTTGTAATTTAACTCTGTATAATTACGATTATCTACATATACATCTGATAAATTTATCCAATTATTATCGCCTATTTTTAACTCTACAGATGCAACTGAAATATAAGACAAACCATATTGATCAGAAAATGACCATGTATTTAAAGCATCTTGAATTGTACCTTTTTCCCATATTGGTACTCCTTGATTTAAAATGCCTCTGCTACATGCCACAACATTGCCATTTCGATCTTCTGCTTTGACTACAAACACAAAATTTTCTCCCAAAAGACCATCAATGCTTGCCATTTTTTCATTTCTATCTATTTCTATATCTTTACAATGATAAATGTTAGTTTTGTTAGATAATTTAATAATTGTATACACTGAAACAATATACCTAGCAGCATTTTTGATCTCTTGCCAATACACATTGTAGGTCTTTTCTGTGTACACAATATAAGGTTGTAAAGTAAATTCATCCTTAAATTCGTCAAATTTTAATAGATCATTTTCAGTTTCTTTATATGGAAGTACTAATAGATAATCCCAATAGTCTATAGTTACTATAGACTTATCTGCCAATCTTACATCATATAATCTATTATCAGGATCAGGATAGTCGTATTTTTTCACAACTTCACAAATACTATTCTTAGGAGGATAAAAATATTTATAACCAATTTCTACATCTTTTATATTAGGTTTATCAAAATATTTAATAGGTGAATCACTAGATTTGATAGTTTTATCAATAGGAAGCCAAAAATCAACTTTCTTATCCCTATCCAAAAAATTAATTTTATTCAAAAAATTTTCAGCATCATTCACTTCTATTTCACAAGAGATATACTCGTCATCATCATACTCGTCATCATCATACTCGTTATCATTAGAATACGGTGCTATCTTATACTTTATCTTAATATTAATATCGCTTAAAGTGATTTGTTGGTAATAATAGTCATTTTCCCTATAATAACGATTATAATTTGATTTCCGAATGCTCAATCTAAGATCTGGCAAGCTTTTATAAAAGCTAAAGTCAAATAAATTTTCATCTATCTTGTAATTTAACTTTGTATAATTACGATCATCTTTTACATATACATCTGATAAATTTTCCCAATTATTATCGCCTATTTTTAACTCTACAGATGCAACTGAAATATAAGACAAACCATATTGATCAGAAAATGACCATCTATCTAGAGCATCTTGTATTGTACCTTTTTCCCATGTTGCCATATAACATTCTCCTGTTAATAAATTTTTTTATTTTTTCCCCAGAGCATTTTTCCCAGAGTAATTGTATCTAAAATAAACCTTTTGTTTCAAAACATAAAACAAAAGGTTCCAAAACAAAAACCTCTTCTTAATAAATATAATTCTTCATAAGTAAGTACTTGAGTCTGTATTGTTTGTGATTAAATAATTACAAAATTCCATCAAATATGCTATCTAAAATTACAAATCCTCAACAGTTAACTATATCGTAACAAGAAAAATCCTCAACATACTCTTCATCCTCTTTAACATAACGTTTATAACCTTTATTGCCATAATCGTCATAGTCGTCATAGTCATAGTCGTCATCGTCGTCGTCATCGTCGTCGTCATCGTCGTCGTCATCGTCGTCATAGTCGTCATAGTCATAGTCGTCATCGTCATAGTCATCGTCGTCGTCATAGGTATAATTATCTTGATCAGAAAATGACCTTCTATATAGAGCATTTTGTATTGTAATTGTACCTTTTTCCCATGTTGCCATATAACATTCTCCTGTTAATAAATTTTTTTATTTTTTTCCCAGAGCATTTTGCTCTAGAACAATTGTATCTAAAATAACCCTTTTGTTTCAAAACACAAAATAACTATATGAATTACATATTCTTTTATATGAAAATATGCAAGCAAATTACTTTTTTAATATTTAGCACTTTTTTATTCATAAATCAATGGAATTTTATTTTTTATACATTTTCTATTTATTATAATAGCTTTTTAGCAAATGAAAATTTTGTTCACATAAGATTCGTATTTAGTCATCATCGCCATGATAGTCATCTTTTTATCTCCACCACCTCCACCACCTTGGTTCTCCTTGATTTAAAATGCCTCTGCTACATGCCACAACATTGCCATTCCGATCTTCTGCTTTGACTATAAACACAAAATTTTCTCCCAAAAGACCATCAATGCTTGCCATTTTTTCATTTCTATCTATTTCTATATCTTTACAATAATAAATGTTATGTTTGTTAGATAATTCAATAATTTTATACACTGAAACAATATATAAGGCTGCATTTTTGATCTCTTGCCAATACACATTGTAGGTCTTTTCTGTGTACACAACATAAGGTTGTAAAGTAAATTCATCCTTGAATTTATTAAATTTTAATATATCATATTTAGTTTTTTTATATGGAAGTGCTAGTAGAGAATCCCTATATTTTACGGTAACTATAGACTTATCAGCCAATTTTACATCATATAATCTATCATCAAGATCAGGATAGTCATATTTTTTTACAACTTCACAAATACTATTCTTGAAAGCATAATAATATTTATAACCAATTTCTACATCTTTTATATTAGGTCTATCAAAATATTTGATAGGTGAATCATCATCTGATTTGATAGATTTACTATCAGGAATCCAAAAATTAACTATCTTATTTCTATTCAAAAAATTAATTTTCTTAAGATCTTTAGCATTATTCACTTTTATTTTACAAGAGATATTAGTCGTAGTATTTTTATCTTTATAATTATTGTCCTTGGCATCATGAGAATACGGTGCTATCTGAAAATTTATCTTAATATCGCTTAAAGTGATTTTTTTGTAATAGTAATATTTCCTTCTATCATAACGATACTTTGATTTCTTAATGCACAATTCAAGTTTAAGCAAATTTTTATAAAAGTTAATAAAGTCAAATAAATTTTCATTTATGTTGTAATTTAATTTTATATAATTACGATCATCTTTTACATATACATATGATAAATTTTCCCAATTCTCTCCTATTTTTAACTCTACAGATGTAACTGAAATATAAGACAAACCATATTGATCAGAAAATGACCATCTATCTAGAGCATCTTGAATTGTACCTTTTTTCCATGTTGCCATATAAAATTCTCCTGTTAATAAATTTTTTTATTTTTTCCCCAGAGCATTTTGCCTTAGAGCAATTATAATTGTATCTAAAATAAACCTTTTGCTAATAATATAGGTGTAATATCTAATTATACATGAAATCATGAAAGTGTGGCATCTTATTTCCACCATCGAGGCTTACCCTTCATTTAAAATGCCTCTACTGAGTGTCAAAGTATTATTATCGCTATCTAATGCCTTTACTACAAAGACAAAATTTCCACCCACAAGACCGTCAATGACTGCTATTTTTTCATTTTTATTCACTTCTATATCTTTTAAGTGATAAGTATTAGGTTTGTTAGAAAATTTAATAATTTTATACACTGAAACAATATACTTGGCAACATTGTTTATTTCTTGCCAATACACATTATACGTTTTATCTTCGTATGAAACATATGGTTGCAAAGTTGATTCATTCATTGCCTTATTCAGTATATCATATTTAGTTTTAATTTCTGCAAATGGAAGTACTAGTAAATAGTCATATATCTCCCCTTCTAAAGTTGTAGAACGATTATAATCTTTTATAGTAACTATAGTTCCATCTGTCAATTTTATATCATATAAACTATTATGTGTATCAGAATAGTCGTATTTTTTCACAACTTCGCAAATACTATTATAAGGAGGGTAATAATATTTGTCACCCACTTGAACATTTTCAAAATTAGGGCTATCAAAATATTCAAGAGGTAAATCAAATGGGCTAGTTTCACCAACAGGAATCCAAAAATCAACTCTCTTATCCCCATTCAAAAAATCAATTTGTGCAAGATCTTTAGCATTATTTATTTTTACTTCACAATCAATGGTAGTTGTATTACCTTTATAGTTTTTGTAATCAGAATAATGAGAAAAGTGTGCTATCTTAAATTTTATCCTAATATTAACCTCTTCTAAATTGATCGTATCATTATATTTATGTGTTCTAGTAAAGACGATAAAGTTAAGTAAATTTTTATAAAAATTAAAGTTAAATAGATTTTCATTTATATTGTAATTTACTTTTATATAATCATCTCCGATTTTTTTATATAAATCTGATAAATCGTGCCAATTTTCACCTATTTTTAAATCTACAGATTCAACTGAAATATAAGATAAGCTATATTGAGCAGAAAATGACCATGTATTCAGGGCATCTTGTATTGTACCTTGTTTCCATTCCATATCAAAACCTCCTTTTGATAAATATAAATCTTTTTTCCCCGCCAGAGAAAATTACCCCGGAGAAAATAGACTAGGGTAATCTTTTATGTCAAAATACAAAACAAAAATATGAGTTACATATCCTTTTACATGGGAACATGCAAGCAAACTACTTGTTTAATAATTTGCTCTTTTTTATGAATTATCAACGGAATTTTATCTTTTCTAAGTTTTTTAGTTAGTATAATGGCTTTTTAACAAATGAGAATTTTACGTAAGCAAAATTCTCATTTGCAAGTAATATAAGAGTGATGTCTAATACAACTAAAATCATGGATACACTGAAACAACATAGTAAAATGCATGTTTTATATATTGCTAATATACATTACAAGTTTTATCTTTGTACAAAACATAAGATCAATTCATCTTTGAATGGATCCTTTTTATGGTAATGATGGACTTACCAAAACCGAAAACTACGAAAACGACTAGAAATTGTGGTATCTTGGTCATCATCTTCATTCCACCAAGTATCTTTGTCATCATCTTCATTCCATAATCGAGGCTCACCTTCATTTAAAATGCCTCTGCTAAATGCGATAACATTACCATTGCAATCTTCAGCTTTAACTATAAACACAAAATTTCCACCTACAAGACCATCCATGATTGCCATTTTTTCATTTTTATTCACTTTTATATCTTTTAAGTGATAAATATTAGTTTTGTGAGAAAATTCAATAATCTTATACACTGAGACAATATATAAAGTAGCATTTTCTATCTCTTGCCAATATACATTATATGTTTTGCCAGCTCCACTAATTGTTCCTTTTCCATGAAAGTCTCCATCTGCAGCATATTTGTAACCATTGTCATAATGATTAAAATTAAAAGAAGAATTTTGGTACTTAAAATAAAAATAAGAGTCTTCTCTTTCAACATAAGGTTGTAACATGGATTCATTCATGGATTTATTAAACATATCATATTTAGTTTGTGCATAGGGAAGTGCTAGTAAATCCTCATGCTTTTTTATGGTGATTATAGACATATTCTTGTCTGTCAATTTTACGTCATATAATTTGTTAGAAGGATCAGAAGAATCATATTTTTTCACAATTTCGCAAATACTATTCTTGGGAGAATAAAAATATTGCTTTCCTACTTGAACATTTTCAATATTAAGTCTGTCAAAATATTCAATAGGTGAATCTGAGGAGCTAGTTTTACAATTTGGAATTAAAAAATGAACTTTCTTATCTTCATTTAAACAATCAACTTTATTAAAATCTCTACTATTATTTACTGTGAAGTGCGTCTGGATGTAACTTATACTACCTTTACTGTTTTTAGAATTAGCAGAATACGGTTCTATCTGAAACTTTATCTTCATAATCCCTCGTAAAGTGATTTTTATCACACGATTTTGAGCAAGTATATCATGACAATGTTCCTTAGAATCTAGAGCAACTATCCATTCATCGTCAAAAAATTTTTTAAAAAATTTAAATAAATTTTTATTTTTTTCTAAATCAAGTCGTTTATAATTAATTCCATCGCTAGATCCATATTCTTTATATATCTTTGACAAATCGTGCCAATTCTCTCCTATTTTTAATTCTACAGATTTAACTGAAAAATAGGATAAGCCATATTGATCAGAAAACGACCATGTATTCAAGGCATCTTGTATTGTACCTTTTTCCCATGTCATACAAATCCTCCTTTTGATAATTATAATTTTTCATAAATACTTAGAATTGTATTGCCACAAAGTATTTTGTCTCAGAGCAATTGACAGCAGTAACCTTTTGTTTAAAACAGAAACAAAAGGTTACCAAACACACATATGAGTTACATATTCTTTTAGATGAAAACATGCAAGCAAATTACTTTTTAAATAATTTGCTCTTTTTTATTAATTATCAACGGAATTTTATTTTCTATAAATTTTCTTTTTATTGTAATTGTAATGGCTTTTTAGCAAATGTTAATCTTATTTTTAATCAAGATTAACATTTGCAAGTGATTTAGGCGTAATATCTAATACAAGTGAAATCATGCAAATTGTAGCGGCTAGTCATCATCTGCTCCCCACCACATTCCAGCAACGGGGTTCACCTGAATTTAAAATTCCTCTGCTGAGTGCCAAAGTATTATTATCGCTATCCAATGCCTCTACTACGAAGACAAAATTTTCACCCACAAGATCACGAACGATTACCATTTTCTTATTTTTATTTACTTCTATATCTTGCAAGTGATAAATATTAGGTTTATTAGAAAATTTAATAATTTTATATACTGAAACAATATACCTAGCAACATTGCTTATCTCTTGCCAATACACATTATAAGTTTTATCCGCATATGAAACATAAGGTTGTAAAGTTGATTCATTCATTGCTTATTAAACTTATCATATTTAGTTTTCATTTCTGCATTGGGAAGTATTAGTAAATATTCATATTCTCCTAATACACTTATATAACTATCATGCTCTCTTATAGTAACGATAGTTCCATCTGTCAATTTCACGTCATATAATTTGTTAGAAGGATCAGAAGAATCATATTTTTTCACAACTTCGCAAATACTATTCCTAGGAGGGTAATAATATTTGTCTCCCACTTGCACATCTTGAATATGAGGTTTATTAAAATAATGGACTGGTGGAGAATAAATTTGGGTAGATAAAGGTGAATATTTGCTAGGTAAATCATCAGATTTGATGTCCACAGGAATCCAAAAATCAACTTTCTCATCATTATTCAAAAAATCAATTTTTTCAAAATCTTTAGCATTATTTAGTTTTATTTCACAAGAGATGTAATCTCTTGGACCTGATCCAGAAAGAAAGGCACTAAAACAATACCAAGTTAGCTCAAAATTTATCTTAATATTAATCTCTTTTAAAGTAATTTTTTCGTATCTTTGATTATATATTCGATTTGCCAATTCAAGATCCAGCAAGCTTTTATAAAAGTTAAAATCAAAAAAATTTTTATCTATCTTGTAATCTAATTTTATATAATCATTATCGATTTTTTTATATACATCTAATAAATCTTTCCAATTTTCTCCTATTTTTAATTCTACAGATTTAACTGAAAAATAGGATAAGCCATATTGATCAGAAAATGACCACCTATCTATGGCATCTTGTATTGTACATTTTTTCCATGCCATATAAAATTCTCCTGTTAATAGAAATACTGTTTTATAAATACCTAGAATTATATCGACTCAAAGCAATTGAATAAAGGAATCTTTTGTTCGGAAACATAAAACAAAAATATGAGTTGAATATACTTTATATGGAAACATGCAAGCAAACTACTTTTTTTAATAACTTGCTTTTTCTCATTCATAATCAATGGATTTTTATCTTCTGTAAGTTTTTTAGTTATTATAATAGCTTTTTGCAGATGTTAATCTTGCTTAAAAATAGATTAACATTTGCAAATAATATAGGCGTAATATCTAATACAAATTATGAAAATATGACATCCTAGTCATCATCTACTCCCCACCATTGGGGATCACCATCTTCAATGCATCTGCTGAATGCCAAAACATTACTATTTCGATCTTCTGCTTTGACTACAAATACAAAATTTCCTCCCACAAGACCATGGATAGTTACTTTTTTTTCATTTTTATCTACTTCAACATCTTTTAAGTGATAGACCTTAGATCTGTTAGAAAATTTAATCATTTTATACACTGAAACAGTATATTTAGCAGCATTTTTTATCTCTTGCCAATATACATGGTAGGTTTTCCTTGCACCTATAGAATCCATTCCTTTACCTTCGTACATAAACAAAGGTATTTCGTATTCAACATAAGGTTGTAAATTAAATTTATTGATAGATGTATTAAAGTCTAATACATCACTTTTAGGTTTAGTTTTTACATATGGCAGTACTAGTAAATCGTTATCTTTACCATATTTTATGGTAACTATGGACTTATCAGCCAATTTAACATCATATAATCGCTCATCTGGTTCAGGATAGTCATATTTTTTCACAACTTCACAAATACTATTCTTGGGAAGATAAAAATATTTATCGCCAATTTGAACATCTTTAATATTAGGTCTATCAAAATATTCAAGAGGTGAATTACCAAATCGAATAGGTGAATTACCAAATCGAATAGGTGAATTACCAGATCGGATAGTTTTGCCAATAGGAATCCAAAAATCAACTTTTTCATCACCATTCAAAAAATCAATTTTATTAAAATCTTCAATATTATTTATTTCTATTTCACATTCGATGTTACTTTTATCTCTTTCATTGGGATCATTAGAATACGTTGTTATCTGTAAATTTATCTTAGCATTCATGTCTTTTACATTAATTTTTCTTACTTTATTTTTAGTCAGTATATCCATATCCCAAGAATACTTAAATAAGTTTATAATACAAAAATTAAATAAATTTATTAAACTAAAATTACTACTTAAGTGATTTTCATATATACTCACTGCCCATTCATCGTCAAAAAATTTTTTTAAAAATTTAAATAAATTTACAATTTTAGGCTTATAATTTTTTAATCGTTTATAAATGTTTCCTTCTTTTTTATATAAATCTGATAAATTTTCCCAATTTGTTCCTATCTTTAAATGTACAGATTCAACTGAAAAATAGGAAAAACCATATTGATCAGAAAATGACCATCTATCCATGGCATCTTGTACTGTTACTTTCTCCCAAGTCATCTCAAGTCAAATCCTCCTGTTGATGGATATAATTTTTCATGAATATTTGAAAATTGCACTGCCCTAGAGCAGTTTCACAGAGCAGTTTTCGCAGAACAGATTATAGCAATTTATTCGATTTTTGTCTATTCATTTAAGTAAATTAGCAAGTTTATTTCATTCTCAGACATCCTTTTGTTTTAAGACAGAATAGGAAAGAACATCTGACTTTTCTTTACTCAAAATATAAAAATAACAGGGGAGTATCAATACATATAATGCCAACCCTAGCCCCCAAGCAGAAAAGGAACCAATGTACTTTGTAAAACTTCCTACTAAAAATAAGCCAATAGAATTTCCTAATTTTCCAATCAAATTTTCAAAACTTAATATAGTTAGTCTACCATTTTTACTTGTTTCTTGTTGAATCAATGTCAAAGTCAAGGAGCGATGGTAAGGCTTTATCCATTCCAACAACAAATAAAAAATAATAAACGTAAATATATTTCGAAAAATAACAAGCCCCAATAACATCATACTGGAACAACAAGAAAAAACTAATTTCCAAAATAAAAGAGAACGATTCCTTTTCAACAAATTAGAAAGTCCAAACGTCCCTACAAACTGGATTGCTTGGATACAAATCCAAACATTTCCTACAAACCAAGCATCCTTTTGAAAATACGACTTTAAATAAGGCAACCATTCCACTTTTGGCGAGGCAAGAGCAATACTAATTAAAAAACAGTCAATAAGCAGAAAAAGCAAAATAGGATTTTGAAATGTAAGCTTATAGCCTTGTGTAATATTATCCATGGTAAACTTAATTTTTTGTTTTGAAACTAATTTTTCCACTTTCTTAGTATCTTTCATACAAATATAAGAAAGAGAAAAACAAAAAATCATGCCTACAGCAACAAAGAACCATGGTAAGCCAAGAGACAGACCGCCTAAAATAGCACCAAACCAACCACCTAGAGCTTGTGCCAAAATACTAACTCGTCGCCCTTTCATAAAAATTTGAGTTACATTTTCTGTGTTGCAATCAGAATCCATTTGATTCATTAACCAAGCTTCTAAACTACCAGAAATACAACAAACAGCAAATGCAGACACAATTTCTGCTACACAAAAACAAAAAAAACTATTCCCTACAAAAAATAAAAATGCAGACAAACTTTTACAAAAAAGTCCTGTCAAAAAACTTTTTTGTGCTCCCCAATATTCACCCAACGCAGCAGTAGGCAATTCCAATGAAACAACAGAAATATCAAATGATAAAAAAATAAATGCAATATCTGAATACGACAATCCATTTGTTTCATGTAAATAGAGATAAAACGTTGTCTTTGTAAAAGATAAGAACAAAAGATAAGTAAAGCGTATCCAATAATAACGAGTGGCATACAACATGAAAAACTCACTGAAACAAATAAACAATACAATAAAGAATTATATGAAAACAAACAAAAAAAACAACCAAAATTATATTAAAATAAATAAAAAAAAACAAAGAATTATATTGAAATAAAAAAACTTAAAAAAAACAAAGAATTATATTGAAATAAAAAAAAAGTTCTTTGTAAAAAACAAAGAACTTTTTTGAAGCGGGTGAAGGGATTCGAACCCTCGACACCCAGCTTGGGAAGCTAGTGCTCTACCCCTGAGCTACGCCCGCATACTTTAAAATTTACTAAATTTATTTACTAAACTTATGTTGTTATATGACTATATTATACCATATAAAAACTTTTTGTCAACGTAAAAACTTCTTATCAATGAAAATTTTTCAATTATAATTTAAACTCAAATCAAATTCATAAACTCAAATCAAATTCAATTCCAATTAATTAATTAAATTAATCTTTCCTAGGCAACTTCCCACCTCGAGTAACATTTCCTCCCCCGAGCAAGATTTTCCTCCCCCGAGCAAGATTTTCCTCCCCCGAGCAATTTTGCCTCCCCAGAGCAATTTTGCTTTCCCCGAGCAATTTTGCCTCCCCCGAGCAATTTTGCTTTCCCCGAGCAAATTTACTTCCCCAGAGCAAATTCTCAGAGCGAATCCCCAGAGCAACATTTGCCTCCCCAGAGCAACTTCCTTCCCCAGAGCAAATTCTCAGAGCGAATCCCCCGAGCAACATTTGCCTCCCCAGAGCAACTTCCTTCCCCAGAGCAACATTGCCTCCCCCGAGCAACATTGCCTCCCAGAGCAACATTGCCTCCCCAGAGCAAATTCTCAGAGCAAATCCCCAGAGCAACATTTACGCAACATTTACACGCACAAAAAAAGACCTGTCCAATGCATGAATATAATAAAATTAAATGATTATACAAGCCCCAAAAAGACCTGTCCAATGCATGTATATAATAAAATTAGATGATTATACACGCACAAAAAAAGACCTGTTCAATGCATGTATATAATAAAATTAGATGATTATACAAGCCCCAAAAAAAGACCTGTCCAATGCATGTATATAATAAAATTAGATGATTATACAAGCCCCAAAAAAAGACCTGTCCAATGCATGTATATAATAAAATTAGATGATTATACAAGCCCCAAAAAAAGACCTGTCCAATGCATGAATATAATAAAATTAGATGATTATACACGCACTTAAAATACATGTCACAAAGGCATGTAGAATTAATATAGAAAGTTATCATGCTTTTACAATATGTTGTCAAATGCATGTTTATAATATAAAAAAAGAGACTACACTGTGTAGTCTCTTTTCAATAAGGAAAGTCTCACTTCTATAAAGGAGCATACCATGGCAACAAGAATTCGTATTACACGAGTTGGAGCAACTTATCATGTAACCGTACGTTGCAATAACAAGGAACATTTAATTGATCCTAAAACCTTTGAACCAATGTATCTCATGGTTCTTAAACGTGCTAAAGATAAATATGACGTGGAAGTTCATAATTATACAATTATGACTAACCATGTTCATTTAGTCTTGATGACGAATCTAGACAATATTTCACGGTTCATGCAATACGTTAATAGTCAGTCCGCCAGAAGATACA